>JBEBHT010000086.1:0-12303 GCA_040081135.1 Lacibacter sp.
ACTATAAACTACAAACTAATTTTATGCAAACAACATCACATTTATTAATGATAAAGCCGGTGGCGTTTGATTTCAATACCGAAACGGCGGTGAACAATGCATTTCAACAACAGGGAAGCAATGACCAGGCACAGGAAAAAGCAGAAGCAGAGTTTGATGGGTTTGTACAGAAACTATCTGATGCAGGAATTGATGTAACAGTTGTGCAGGATACGCCAATACCCCATACACCCGACAGTATCTTTCCCAACAACTGGATCAGCTTTCATCATGATGGAAGTATTGTACTCTATCCCATGTTTGCAGAGAACAGAAGAGCAGAACGGAAACAGAATGTATTTGATACCATTCAGAAAAAATTTTCGATCAAGCATACTATTGACTTTACAGAAAGGGAACATCAGCACCGTTTTTTAGAAGGAACAGGTAGTATGGTATTAGACAGAGATAACCGGATTGCCTACGCCTGCATTTCTCCAAGAACAGAAAAAACATTGTTTGAAGAATGGTGCGTACAGTTAGGCTATAAACCCTGCTCGTTTCACAGTGTAGATGAAAGTGGCGGAGAAATTTATCACACCAATGTAATGATGTGCGTAGCTGATCAGTATGTTGTGATTTGTTTAGACAGTATACCTAATACAGCCGAACGGAACCTGGTTACATATACTATTGAAAAAAGCGGGAAAGAGATTATTGATATTTCTTACAGCCAGATGAATCATTTTGCAGGAAATATGCTGCAGGTGAAAAATAAAAAAGGTGAAAAAATTGTGGTGATGAGCAGCCAGGCATATAAATCACTGACGAAAGAACAGGTAACCGAAATTGAATCGTATAACCGCATCATTCATTCTGATCTCACTACCATTGAAACCAATGGAGGCGGAAGTGCAAGATGTATGATGGCAGAAATTTTTCTGCCTGCTAAAAATTAAATAAATCAGGCCCGGCTATTATGCCGGGCTATCTTTTAACAGCTTTATTATTACTCTTTCCTTTTCAGCAATTTCTTTTAACTGAAGTTCCCAGCAACGGTTAAACTGCAATTTAATATTTGATTCAGTACGCAGAAAGAATTGCTCATCACTCAACCAGGTTTTTAAATCTTCTGCATCATGCCAGTTCCCGATTGCTTCCTGTAAATGATCCAGGTAAGCAGGTTGTTTTACAGGAAGGAGTTTTATTTTATCTTTCTCACTCAGCCAGTTTTGTGCATACAGTAATTGCTTGATCATTTTTCTCAGTTCATGCCATTCAGCCATTTTAACTGACTTCAGCTGAAAAAAGATTGTCAGTTTTAGATTCTCAGCATAATTGTATACCGAAGCTTCATCCGATTCTTTACAAAATTGGTTCAGTTCTTTTCTGATGCTAGTTAATATTTTCCTGCTCTTGTCTGCTTCATCCAGGAAAACCTGTTCATAAAATGTGACATCAGTTTCAAGTAAAGATTCCTTTAAAAGAATGCGGTACCTGTTTCGTTTTAACCATTGAATTTGTAACTGGGCTTCCCTGATAAAGCCTGCAGATTGAAAAACATGACGCAACTGTTTTTTCAGTTGTTTAATTTTCTTCTCATGCAGCTGCTGGCTTTCAAAATAACGGATAACCGATCTTATTTTTTTGATGCTTACCCTCAGCTGATGCAAAGCTTCCCCGTCATTCGTTTTCAAATATTCATTCAGTAAATGAACGGCGGTATCTGTTTGTTTAAGTGTAAATTCTTTGAGGAGGTTCATAGAAGTATACCGATTATAAAAAAGAATGGCAACAGCAATAAAAAATTTACTGAAGTAATAAAGAAGTATTCAAAGAAGAACTAACCTAATTCAAGAACCCTTTTCACTCCTTCCTCCAGTTTCACCGGAACATATCCTAATTCTTTTACTGCTTTTGTTATGATGAATCCTGTCTTCAAGGGACGACGAGCAGGTTCTTTAAATGTTTCAGCGTTACTTTTTCTATTAATGAAGAATCGATACCCAATGTGTTTGCCACAAGAACTGCAAGCTGATAAGGTGAACACATTTCTCTTCCGGAAATATGATAAAGTCCTTTTGCATGCTTCATTAGCACAAGAATAATTCCTTTCGCCAGGTCTTCAACATAGGTTGGTGTGCGTAACTGATCATCCACCACTTTTATTTTTTCTCCTGCAGTTAATTTTTCTTTCACCCATTGAATAAAATTGGGTCGGCCACCGGGAACTTTACCACCATATACCAACACAGTTCTTACAATGGCCCAATGCAGGCCGCTCATTTCAACCATCACTTCGGCAAGTAATTTACTTTCACCATAATCATTGATGGGATTGGGTGTTGCGGTTTCATCATATGGACCTTCCTTCCCGTCAAATACAAAATCAGTACTCAGATAAATAAAATACGACTTTGCTTTTTGTGCAGCTTTCAGCAATGTTCTTGTTGCACCCACATTTGTTTTCCAGCAATTTGTTTTATCAGTTTCACATTCATTGGGCTGTGTTAAAGCAGCTGCATGAATAATAATGTGCGGGGAAATTTTTTCAACCAATGCCTGCGACCGTTTAAAATCAGTAATATCAAGCTGGTGATAAGTAACGCCATTACCCGGTCCGTAAGCCAGTCTGCTGGGTCCTTTGCCGCTTGCATGAATAGTAAACTTTCCTTCATTCACCAACTGGCGGATAAGGTGCTGACCTAATAATCCGTTAGCGCCTGTAACAAAAACTTTCATCTGTTCATGGTTTGATGTTGTTCTTCAGATGCCTGTCCGGCTGATAAGAATCCAGGCAGGTAGTTTGACGGTTATGATTGGAGTCTGTTTCGCATAATGAATATAAACCTTTCAACGCAGGCAACCATGAAAAACTATCCACCAAAAAAAATCCCCGCCAAACAATAAGCCTGGCGGGAAAGTATCATACAATTGAATTGCTTATTTCATTTCCATTCCCATATTGTACATCACAAAGCTCCAGACATCAGCTGCTTCTTCAATCTGTTTACTGGTAGGCTTTCCTGCGCCATGCCCTGCTTTTGTTTCTATACGGATCAATACAGGATTATCGCCCTTATGTGCTTCCTGTAATCTTGCAGCAAATTTAAAGGAGTGTGCAGGTACCACTCTGTCGTCATGATCTGCTGTTGTAACCAAAGTTGCTGGGTAAGAAGTACCATCTTTGAAATTATGCAACGGTGAATACTTGATCAAAAATTTAAAATGCTCTGGATTATCGCTGCGGCCATACTCTACCGCCCATGCCCAACCGATGGTGAACAGATGATAACGGAGCATATCCATTACACCTACCGCCGGTAATGCGACTTTGAACAGATCAGGTCGCTGTGTCATGCATGCTCCAACCAGCAAGCCACCATTTGATCCGCCACGGATGGCAATCTTTCCTTTGTTGGTATAGTTATTAGCAATTAAATATTCTGCGGCGGCAATAAAATCATCAAACACATTCTGTTTGTTTTCAAGCATCCCTGCTTTATGCCATGCTTCGCCGTATTCATTACCACCACGGAGATTTACAACAGCATAAATGCCGCCCTGTTCCATCCAGAATGCATTGCTGATACTGAAGCCGGGAGTAGAAGGAATATTAAAACCACCATAACCATAGAGCAACACAGGATTGGTTCCATCGAGCTTCATTCCTTTTTTATACGTAAGAAACATCGGCACTTTTGTACCGTCCTTACTGGTAAAGAATTCCTGTTTGGTTTCGTATTCTTCATTCTTAAATTTTGTTTCTGTTTTGCGAAACAGGGTTGATGCACCGGTTGCAATATTGTAACGGTAAATGGTTGCAGGCGAATTATAAGAAGTATAGGTATAGAAAAATTCTTTGTCTTCTTTCTTGCCACCAAACCCACCTGCTGTTCCAATACCCGGCAACTTTATTTCACGAACAAGTTTTCCTTCCATCGTGTATTGGTACACTTTAGTAGAAGCATCTTTTAGATAGGAACAGAATAAATAACCGCCGCCTGTGTTTACACTTTGCAATACTTCTTTCTGTTCAGGTATTATCACCTGCGGCGCTATTGCAGTAGGATTTTTCGGATCAATTAAAATCACTTTGTAATTAGGAGCGCCATCATTTGTGAGCAGCAGTAATTTATCCCCCAAATTTTCAATTACAGAAGGTTCTGTTTTAAAACCGGGAACGAGTAAGGAAAATTCTTTCTGATTATTCTTTAAATCTTTCACCCAAACTTCATTGCCACTTGTTCCTTCACTTGTGCCCAATATTAAGAAACGGTTATCTTCTGTTAATCCTGCACCAACATTGCGTAAGGGATGAGCTTTATCTTCAAACACCAGCACATCTTCACTTTGTGGCGTTCCCATTTTGTGATAGTACACTGCATGAAACTGGTTCTGTTTGCTGAGTTTGCTCTTTTCATCTGGTTCAGGATAGCGGCTGTAGTAAAAGCCTTCATCACCCTTCCAGCTTGCACCGCTGAACTTCACCCACTGAATTTTATCAGCAAGCAGTTTTTTGGTTGCCGCATCCATTACATAAATTTCCTGCCAGTCGCTGCCGCTTTGTGCAACTAAATAAGCCAGGTATTTACTGCTTTTTGAAAAAACGGTACCGCCCAAAGCAGCCGTTCCATCTGACGATAATTTATTGGGATCAAGAAATACCTCTGCTTCACCATTCAATCCTTTCTGTCGATACATAATACTCTGGTTCTGTAACCCATCATTCTTACTGAAATAATACCAGTCCCCCTCTTTGGAAGGAGAACCGATACGGGGATAATTCCACATTTCACTCAATCTTGCCTTCACTTTATCACGGAATGGAATTTTATTCAGGTAATCAAATGTCACCTTATTTTCAGCCGTGACCCATGCCTTCGTTTCTTCACTGTTATCGTCCTCCAGCCAGCGGTATGGATCGGCAAGGTTTGTACCATGATAATTGTCAGTTACCGCCCCCTTTTTTGTAACAGGATAAACGATTTGGGCAGAAAGCTGTGCTGAAAAACAGCCCGTGATCAAACAAAAAGCAATTGACTTCATACAGAATAAATTTTAGCGACAAGTTAGTGCAAACCATTGAATCAGGGTGGCGAACAATTGTTATCATGGCATTTCCTTACTTTTGGCCCTCAAACGAACCCGAACTGGTTTGTTTTCAACGATTCATCTTGCGATGTGAAAAGTAAAAAACTTTTCAAATTTGACTTACAATGAGTAAAAAAGTTACAAAGATTGGCGTTCTCACTTCGGGCGGAGATGCTCCCGGAATGAATGCAGCCATCAGAGCGGTTGTCCGTACAGGTTTATATCATAACATGGAAGTATTCGGGATCATGCGTGGATACCAGGGCATGATTGATGATGATATTGTCCCTATGCACAGCCGAAGTGTGGCCAACATTATACAGCGTGGCGGTACGATTCTTAAAACAGCAAGGTGTAAAGATTTTTACGAGCCGGAAGGCAGAAAAAAGGCATTCAGTAATTTAAAGAAACATGGAATTGACGGGTTGGTAATTATTGGTGGTGATGGCAGTTTCCGTGGTGCACAGAGATTTTCTAACGAATACGATATTCCCTGTATCGGCTTACCCGGAACAATTGATAAAGATATTGCCGGTTCTGATTTTACCATTGGGTTTGATACAGCGGTGAATACGGCTGTTGAGGCCATCGATAAAATCCGTGATACTGCCGATGCGCATGACCGTTTATTCATCATTGAAGTAATGGGTCGTGATGCCGGTTATATTGCCCTGCACAGTGGTATTGCAACAGGTGCCGAACACATTTTAATTCCTGAAACAAAAACAGATATTGAATTAGTGGTTGATTCACTGGAAGAAAAAGAACGCCGTCATAAATTGGTGAATATGATTGTGGTGGCAGAAGGTGATGAAACAGGTGGCGGCAATGAAGTGGCAGCAATTATCAGAAGCAGAATGCCGCACCTCGATACCCGTGTTTGTATTCTTGGACATATTCAGCGTGGCGGTTCTCCTTCCTGTATTGACCGTGTAATTGCCAGCAGACTTGGTTATGCTGCGGTTGATGCATTGATTGAAGGAAGGCACAACACCATGATTGGCATCATGAATAACAAACTTCATTACACCCCTCTTGATAAAGCGGTAAAGGCAAAACAAAGGGTTAGTGATGAGTGGATGAAAATTGTAAAGATCCTAGCGAGTTAAGAGCGAATCGTTGCTAAAGAAGAATCATTTTAGAAGTATATAATCAATCAACTAATAAAAAAACTACTCTTGTCATGTCTAAAAATATTTCAAAGTATCTTCATGCAGATATGGACAAAGCAGCAGGTGTAAAACATATGAGTCATCGTACAAAAATAGTTGCAACCGTAGGCCCCGCCTGCGACACTTACGATAAGTTACTGGAACTGGTGAGAGCCGGTGTAAACGTATTCCGTTTGAACTTTTCGCACGGAAGTCATGAAGATAAATCGAAGATCATTGAACTGATCCGCACCATCAATAAAACAGAACCTTACAATATTGCCATCCTTGGTGATTTACAGGGACCGAAGCTGAGAGTGGGTGAAATGGAAAATGGCGGTATTGATGTTGCCGAAGGTGATATTCTTACGTTTACCAATGAAAAATTAGTTGGAACAAAAGAAAAAATTTATGTTTCTTATCCCAACCTGCACAAGGATGTAAAAGTGGGCAATATCATTTTGATAGATGATGGTAAACTTGAAGTTAGAGTATCGGGCATTACCCGTGAAAATGATGTTAAAGTTGAAGTAACATTAGGTGGCAGACTTTCTTCTAAAAAAGGAATCAATCTCCCTGACACAAAAATTTCTTTACCTGCATTAACTGATAAGGATCTTGTTGATCTTGATTTCATCATTGATCAGCAGCTCGATTGGGTGGCACTATCCTTTGTAAGAAATGTAAAAGATATTATCATCCTGCGTAACAAACTGGATGAACGCAAAAGCAAGAGCAAGATCATTGCTAAAATTGAAAAACCCGAAGCAGTTGCCAACATCCGTGATATCATCATTGAAAGTGATGGCATCATGGTTGCCCGTGGTGACCTGGGTGTTGAACTTCCGGTTGAACAGGTGCCGTTGATTCAGAAAGACATCATCAAAAAATGTATCCATCGTGCCAAGCCGGTAATTGTGGCTACACAGATGATGGAAAGTATGATTGACCGTGTGAAACCCAACAGAAGTGAAATCACCGATGTTGCCAATGCGGTACTGGAAGGTGCAGATGCTGTAATGCTGAGTGGTGAAACTGCTACAGGTAATCATCCTGCTCTCGTTGTTGAAACCATGGTTAAGATCATTGAAGAAGTGGAAAAAAGCAGCTATTACCGTTACGACCGTGAAGAAGATTTAAAACCACAGCCGCATTCACCCTCATTCCTGAGTGATGCGATCTGTTACAATGCCTGCGAAATTGCTAAGGATGTAAATGCGCACGCATTGATTGGTATGACGCAAAGCGGATACACTGGTTTTATGCTCAGCAGTTTCAGACCAAAAGCACCATTGTATATATTCACAAAAGAAAGAGCATTAGTAAACCAGTTGACCCTTAGCTGGGGTGTTCGGGCATTCTATTATTCAGAAGAGATTAGTGTGGATGACATCATCAATGATCAGATCGCAGTTCTGAAAGAGCGTGGCTTTTTACAGCAGGGCGATATTGTTGTGAACACAGGAAGTACACCGGTTCATCTGCATCTGCCAACCAACCTGATTAAGATTACAGTTGTAGAATAAATACAATTCAACGTTTATTTCATAAGCCCCGATTATCCGGGGCTTATTTGTTTTAATCATTTTGTACTTTCATACCGAATGCAGGAAATTCAATTTATACCGCTCAGTGAATGTGCAGTGCTGTTATCATTTGGCAATACGATTGATAATGCCATTCATGAAAAACTGATGCAGGTAAAAAGGATAACAGAAGAAAACCCATTCCCCGGTTTTATTGAAACAGTACCTGCTTATAATTCACTGACTGTTTTTTTCAACCCTGTTGAAGTAAAAAAAACAGCCGGAACAATTTCTGCTTCTGTTATTCATCAGCTCAAACAGATTATTGAAACTGCTGAACAATCTTCTGTTCAAAAGGTCACTGCATCAACCATTACCATTCCTGTTTGCTATGATGAAGAATATGGAATTGATTTAAATGAACTTTCTGTTGAATTAAAACTATCAATCAAAGAAATCATTGAATTGCATACAAAGCAGCAGTACAAAGTATTCATGATTGGTTTTACTCCCGGCTTTCCATACATGGGAATATTAGACGAACACTTATTTACAAAACGAAAAGCTCAACCAAGAATCAGTGTTGCGCCGGGTTCAGTTGCCATTGCAGGAAATCAAACAGGTATTTATCCGTTGTCAACACCAGGAGGTTGGAGTATTATTGGAAGAACTCCCTTGAAATTATTCGATCAGCAAAAAGTAAACCCATTCCTCTTAAAAGCAGGTGATACTATACAATTTACATCCATCACAAAAAAAGAATTTACAACCCTGTCGGCGGTTGCAAACCCCGACAGCGGTTTTAAGCATTAAATTTATTCAACCGCCAACGGGGCAGAAAGCCGCCGTCGGGGTTTCTAAAAATGACCGGACAAATAATTCATATTGAACAATGCGGCTTCTTAACCACGCTGCAGGATGCAGGGAGGCAGGGCTTCTTGCAATACGGTGTAAGCAAAGGTGGAGCAATGGATTTGCGTTCAGCTTTCTACGCCAATTGCTTTCTTGGAAATGATGAAAACGAAGCTGTATTGGAAATCACACAATCGCCACATCGTTTTCTTTTTTTACAGGATACTGTTGTTGCATTCACAGGCGGTGGACTGCAACCACAATTAAATGATCAACACATTCCATTGTATCAACCGGTCTTTATTCCTGCGGATGGAGTAATTGAGTTCAAACAGCAGATACCGGGTTTTCGTTTGTACATGGCTGTAGCAGGTGGTTTTAAAAGCGATGAATTTTTGTACAGTCATTCAACCAATCTCCTTGTAAAAGCAGGCGGACATCATGGAAGGGCATTAAAGAAAGAAGATTTGCTTCAGATTAAAACTCCATTGACTGCAGTGCAAAAAAGTCTTTTTACAGTTTTAAAATCAGGTGCAAAGATTGAATTGAATATTCAACCACCTGCATTCACAACAAATACGATCAGAGTAATGCATGCTGTGGAATGGAATTACCTGAACGATTCATCAAAAGAAACAGTTGCAACTGCAAAATTTAAAGTAAGTCCGCAAAGCAACCGCATGGGTTACCGTTTAAAAGGAGAACCACTGGAAACTGTTCAGCCTTGTGAAATCATTTCATCGGCTGTTACACAGGGCACGGTTCAGTTAACATCATCAGGTGAAATGATTGTGCTGATGGCAGATGCACAGACAGTTGGCGGCTATCCACGCATTGCACAGGTATGTACTATTGATCTTTCTGTACTTGCGCAAAAAAAACCGGGTAATGAAATTCAGTTTCAGTTCATCAGTTTGCAGGAAGCAGAAGAATTATATTTGAGAGATATAGAGCAGTTAAATACGATCAAACAAACTTTACAGCAATTATATGCAGGTTGATTTGAATTGTGATTTAGGCGAAGGCATGCAAACAGATGAGCAGATAATTCCGCTCATTACATCAGCCAATATTGCCTGTGGCTTTCATGCAGGTGATATTGAAACGATGAAACGAACGATTGAATTTTGCCTGCTACATAACGTTGCCATTGGTGCACATCCTTCCTGGCCTGATAAAGAAAACTTTGGAAGAAAAGAAATGCAGCTTACATCAACAGAACTATATGCTATTATTATCGAACAACTCAATATTATTTCAGCGGTTGCAAAAGAACAGGGCACAAAATTGCAACATGTAAAACCTCATGGTGCATTATACAACCAATCAGCAAAAGATCGAATGATTGCATCAACCATTGCAAAAGCAGTGAAAGACTTTGATGATAAATTAATTTTATTTGGATTAAGTGGAAGCCATTCTATCACAGAAGCAAAAAAGCTGGAATTAAAAACTGCAAGCGAAGTTTTTGCCGACCGTACTTATATGGATGATGGAAGTTTAACACCCCGCTCCCAACCCAATGCATTGATTGAAGAGGAAAGCAGAGCTGTTGAGCAGGCTTTACAAATGATCACTCAACAAACAGTAACAACAATATCAGGCAAAACAATTGCAATCACTGCAGATACTATTTGTCTGCATGGTGATGGATTAAATGCTGTTGAGGTATGTAAATTTTTAAGATTATCACTGGAGCAAAATCAAATACTAATTGAAAAAATTATTTAACTCCCTTTCAGAGGTTGGGGGCTTAAGCGGCAAGGGTGCAGGCGCTGCCTTCCTTATGGCAACATCTGCCATTGGGCCCGGCTTCCTTACCCAAACAACCGTGTTTACCCAGCAGCTGATGGCAAGCATGGGTTTTGTGATTCTTGTTTCTGTAATCATTGATATCATAGCACAACTCAACATCTGGCAGATACTTACAGCCAACAACAAACGTGGTTCAGAACTGGCCAATGAAGTGATTCCCGGCAGTGGGCATGCTTTGACCATCTTAATCTGCTTTGGCGGTTTAGCATTCAACATTGGCAATATCTCCGGTGCAGGTTTGGGTTTAAATATTTTATTCCCGGTAAGTGTTGAAACAGGAAGTATCATCAGTGCAGTGATTGCGATCATTATTTTCCTGTCAAAAGATATTGGCAAAGCAATGGATCTGTTTGTGAAGCTGCTGGGCATTGTCATGCTTGGGCTGATGCTGTACGTTGTTTTCTTTGCCCATCCTCCCGTTGCAGAAGTAATACACCGCACATTTCTTCCTTCCTCCATTAATCTTACTTCCATTGTTACATTGGTTGGAGGAACAGTTGGCGGCTATATCACCTTCGCAGGCGCTCATCGTTTGTTGGAAGATAAAACCATTGCACACAACATGAAAGAAGTAAAGCGAAGTGCAGTAAGCGGAATCATCTTAACAGCCTGCATGCGTGTTTTGCTGTTTCTTGCTGTACTTGGTGTGCTGACAAAAGGATTTCAACTCGTTGCTTCCAATCCTGCAGCTTCCGTTTTTCAATCGGCACTGGGAACAATTGGCTATAAAATATTTGGTGTTGTGTTATGGAGTGCTGCCATCACATCCGTTGTTGGTTCAGCATTTACATCCATTACATTTTTAAAAACATTGCATCCCGTTTTCAGTCGTCAGCAGCGATTGACTACGATTGTCTTTATCATTATTTCAACAGCAATCTTCCTATACTGGGGCAAACCGATTGTGATATTAGTATTGGCCGGTGCATTGAATGGCTTCATTCTTCCCTTTTCACTGGGGTTGATGTTATGGGTGATGATGAAACGTAAGCTCATTCATTATAATCACCCAAAATGGCTTTTATGGAGCGGATGGTTAGTTGTAGCCGTGATGATGTGGATGAGTATTGTTACATTTATAAAAGAAATACCAAAACTGTTTTAATACAATGCCAGTTCCCGACCCATTTAGTATGTATTATGTTGCTGTACTTTGTCCAGCTCCAATTGACGACACAATACAAAAGCATAAACTCTGGATGAGAGATCATTTTGGCTGTACTGTTGCGTTAAAATCAGTAGCTCATATCACACTGGTTACTCCCTTCTGGCTGAAGAATGAATCGGAAGAATTACTGAAAGACACATTACAATCTTTTCAGACAGATAAACTGCCTGTTGAAATTGAGCTCCAGGATTTTTCTCATTTCAGCGACAGGGTTATTTATATCAATATCAAAGAAAATCACCAATTAGACAGTTTACGTAAAGAAGTGGAAGATCATTTTATTCAATCTTTCCGTAATATCATCAAACCCGATGAACGCCCCTTCCATCCGCATGTAACCATTGCCAACAGGGATATAAAACCTGGGGATTTCATCACAGCATGGGAGCACTTTTCAAAAGAAAAACTTGAAGAAAGTTTTCATGCAAATACTGTGTCTCTTTTGAAACTTACAGCCGAGAAATGGACTGTGATTGCTGAAAAGCAATGCTGAGCAACCGGTTATCCAATTTCCTTATCCGGCGCAGCTCCTTTCATTCAAATTCAATAACTTCCCGCCATAAATCAACAGCTATGAGAAAATTGCTTTTCACGCTTATCTCTTTTTTTCTCCTTTCATCTTTAGTTGCACAAACAACAAACACACAGGACTCCGCATGGATCCGTGATAACTACACAAAGAAAGAAATCTATATTACCATGAGAGATGGTGTTAAAC
>JBEBHT010000087.1:0-12248 GCA_040081135.1 Lacibacter sp.
AAAAGGTCCGGGGTATTATTCGGGAGATCTTAGTGGCATTACCGCTAAACGGGCGCCTTTCTGGTTCAGCCCTTTTTACAAACCCGGTAAAAAAATTGCACGTACTAAAGATTGGACTAAAAAATTAGAATACGTTGTAAATGAGGCCCCCAACTGGGATATTGGTTTTGTGATTGGTGTTCCTGCCTGGATACAGATGTGTATGGAAATGATCATTGAGCGTTATAAACTCAATAACATTCATGAAATATGGCCCAATCTTGCTTTTTTTGTACACGGCGGCGTTGCCTTTGAACCATACAAACATGGGTTTGAAAAATTATTAGGCAAGCCGTTGATCTATATTGAAACCTACCTGGCAAGCGAAGGATTTATTGCCTATCAAAGCAGACAGGATGCACAGGGGATGAAGCTTGTTACTAATGAACATCTCTTTTTAGAGTTTGTTCCCTTCGATGATAAAAATTTTGATACGGATGGGAACATCGTTGACAAACCGGAAGCATTGATGATTCATGAAGTGGAGGAAGGAAAGGTTTATGCCATACTGCTCAGTACCAGCGCAGGTGCATGGCGTTACTTAATTGGCGATACGGTGAAGTTTACCGATAAAGAAAAATGTGAAATTGTTATTACCGGCCGCACCAAGCATTTCCTCAGTTTAGTTGGTGAACACTTAAGTGTTGACAATATGAACAAAGCCATACAAATGGTGAGTGAGGATTTGAATATTTCGATTCCTGAATACACTGTTGTTGGTGAGCCTCATGGAAATTTCTTTGCACATCACTGGTATGTTGCCTGCGATGACCGTGCAACTGCTGATGATATCAGGAATAAAATAGATGCTGCTCTGAAAGAGATCAATGATGATTATGCTGTTGAACGTGTGAGTGCATTGAGAGATGTGTATCTTGATATACTTCCCGAAGCAAGCTTTATGGAATTCATGAGGCTGAAAGGAAAGATCGGATCGCAGCACAAATTTCCAAGAGTATTGAAAGGAAAAATGCTGGCCGACTGGAAACAGTTTCTGGAAACCGGAAAATTATAAGGATAGAATCACTCCCAATATGACGGAGGCAATCATCAAAGGTTTGGCATTAGGTTTATTACTGGCCATCAGTATGGGTCCGGTTATTTTTTCCATTATTAAACAGAGTATCAGCAACGGGCACAAAGGCGGATTAAGTTTTGCAATTGGCGTAGCTGCAAGTGATTTAACACTTGTACTCGTCAGTAATGTGTTCACCGAATTATTCAACCGCTTACTTCGTTTTGAAAAAGTCATTGGCATGAGCGGCAGTATTCTGCTCATGGGAATTGGTGTTTATTTTCTGTTCTTTAAAAAAATGAAACTGAATGAAATGGGTGATGGCATTGAGATGAAACGGAATGCAGGTGACTATGCCCGTATCTTTTTTGCCGGTTATTTTATGAATCTGCTCAACCCCGGTGTTATTGCATTTTGGTTTACATGGGCGACAGCCTTTATTACCACTCCGGTAAACGAACGTATTGCTTTGTTTGGATCCTGTTTGGCAGTTGTGTTTATTGCTGACCTGCTGAAAGTATTTCTGGCAAACCGTTTACGGAAAAAGCTCACTTTTAAAACTATCAACATCATTAATAAAATTTCAGGACTAACGTTGCTTGTGTTTGGGATAGTAATTATGGTAGGAATTTTATTTTATAAAAGCAGGTAGATAAAAAAAATTATTCAATACAAAAACACCCTGCAATTACAGGGTGTTTTATTAATAAGGAACAGGGTAATCGTTACCGTGGCAAGTAGTCAGCAATCTTCTCTCCTTTGTAATTAATGTACCAGGCTTTCCCATTTCCGTTAACCAGCAGCATATTTTCTGCCATTGGTATTATACTGGCAAATCCTTCTTCTACCACATGTTTTCCGGTAATATCAAACAGGTACATTATCTCATCTTGTGTTGTGTTTCCGTAAAACAGGTTCTCACTTAAAACATTCAGATTAAGAAAAGGTGTTTGTTCGAAAACGGTTTTCCCATCTTCGCCCAGCAGATATCTTCCGCTGTCGCCTTCAACAATTGCATAACCTTTATAAAAATTAGAGACTGATGTATATTTAACCGGAATAATCACTTTGCCGGCAAGATCAATAATGCCCTCTTTACCTGATTTTTTTTCTTTTACAACCAGCCAGTTGTTTTCAATTGGCTGAATTTTTTCATACAATTCAATATTAGGCAGGTTGACCGGCTGCCCTGTTTTATCAACCAGTATTATTTTGTTTCCTTTTTTCCCAACAACATAGCCTTTATCAAACCCATAGATAATACCCAGTTCATCGTATTCAAAAGGCACTACGGTTTTATTCGTTTTGTCAACTGCGCCATATTTATTTCCTTTTTGGAGAATCGCAATTCCGCCACTGAACCAGGAAATATTTACTTCATCATATTCAAAAGGAATGATCACATTATTGGCTGAATCAATAAATCCATATTTCGATTTCAAGTCCCTGGCAGAAAACAAACCGTCGTTGTAATCTCCAATGTAGTCATATAAAAAATCAACCAACAGTTTCCCTGTTTTATCAATGATCCCCATCTTACCTTCTTTTTTTACAGTGGCAAACCCATGTCTGAACTGTGCAGGGCTTTCAAACTGCAAAGGAATTACCAGTTTTCCGCTCGTATCAACAAAACCCCATTTGCCGTCTTTCAAAACAGCATCAAAACCCTCAGCAACATCCCACACATTATCATATTGTCCTTTTAATTTTTCCTGCAACTTCAGCGTAATCATTTCATCAGGTACCGGAAGTTCTTTGGTTTCAGTTGCTTCTGTTTTTTTAGTTG
The DNA here is from genome assembly GCA_040081135.1 of Lacibacter sp. Lineage (GTDB taxonomy): Bacteria > Bacteroidota > Bacteroidia > Chitinophagales > Chitinophagaceae > Lacibacter. Next base: position 2,841 of record JBEBHT010000087.1, read on the forward strand.
GAGTGTTACAGGCAAACAGCAGACCTGCAAAGAAACTGGCAACAATAATTTTTTTCATGCAAATAGTTTGTACAAGATTACCTTATTTAAAAAATAACGAGATGCCCTCTGCAGGGTATTTTTCAACTACAACCTGTGAATTATATAACTTAATACAGAAATCATGTAAGTCCTCCGGCACATGACCCGGTTACCTTTGTATTCATTTGCCACAGATTTCCATGGCAAAACAATTCAAAGAAGCAGGGCAAATAACAGGACTCGTGTTGCATCAGTACTTTCCCCGCATTGAATATTCTGCCGGACCATCTACTTTTTTTCAGCTGTTGCTTTAAGGCTCATTACAATGAATAATATCATAAAAGGACCCGGTTATCAACGTTTGGTTTATCAGCTGCTGCTGATTTTCCTGATAGGTTTTTTTATTTACATCGGCCATGGCGTATTGGTTCCTATTTATTTTTCTATTCTGCTATCCATCCTGTTATTACCCGTAACAAATCTGCTGGGACGGTTTTATTTTCCCCCAACGCTTGCCAATTTTACAGCAGTAGTTCTGGCGCTGGCATTCATTGCCGGTGTTGTGTACCTGCTTTCATCGCAGATGTCAGGATTTCTTAATGATGTCCCTGCTATAAGGGCACACTTTGCCGATCATATTACATCCTTTCAGAAATGGCTGGTACAAACACTTCACATCAGTACTGCCCAGCAAAAAGTATTGCTTGAAAATGCCGGAGAGAACGTAAGGCAAAATACCGGACAATACCTTGGTCAAACTTTTTTAACCCTTACGGAAACTGTTGTACTGATAATACTGGTGGCGATCTATTCTTTCCTGATTCTCTGTTACAGGCATTTAATTAAGCGGTTTTTATTTGCTGTGTTCAACACCCGGCATAAAGAAAGTGTGCAGCATGTTTTACTTGAATCAAAACAAATTATTCAAAAGTATATGAGCGGGCTCTTAATTGAAATGGCCATCGTTGCCACCTGCAACACAACTGTATTATTAATCATTGGAGTACCTTATCCTGTTTTTCTCGGAGTGCTCGCAGCAGTACTCAACATTGTTCCGTATGTGGGTTTTTTTACAGGCTTACTGTTTACCATACTGGTAACGCTGAGCGGTGACTCCAGTATTAACCAGATCTTCTGGATAATTGTTAGCATGGAAATCATTCACTTTTTAGATGCTAATTTTTTAATGACTAAAATTGTTGGTTCAAAAGTGAAAGTGAATGCGTTAATCACAATTGTTGGGGTTGTAATAGGCGGAACACTTATTGGGCTGCCCGGAATTTTTCTTGCCCTGCCTACGATTGCCATTCTGAATGTCATTTTTTCACAGATTGATACATTGAAGCCCTGGTCTATTTTATTAAGTGATGACAGGGAGAACATTACGCAAAAAAGAATCCTGCGGCGTTTGCAAAAAATAGGCAGCAAAAAAAGTTAAGCCAGTCTTCTGTTCTGCCATAGATCCCTGTATTATTCTTTCTCCTCTGCTTTTCCCGATCTTTACATTTACCGGTTTAACATTCTCTTTCATCATTCTGTTGTTCTTTTGATGCTGTTACAATGAAACCTCTTTACTTTTTTTGTTTTATACTGCTGTTCCATTTTTCTGCTGCAGCTCAGTTTAACCAGCTGATTCTGCGAAAGAATGGTATTGCACAAAAACGATACAGTGAAGGTTCGGTAATAACTATTCAAACAAAACTGGGATTGAAATACAGCGGCACCATCTATCTGATTCAAAACGACAGCATCTTTTTTTCCGGTGGCGGAATTCATAAAAACGATATTGTTGCCGTGTACAAAAGATCAGGTGGAAGAGAACGCATCATTCCTTTCAGCAAGGAAGCATTCCTCTATGCCAATGCAGGTATTCCTCTTTTTACAGCTGGTCTGGTGATCAGCGGTCAGCCTTTTGTTACCTCGTTAATTGCTGGAATAACTCTTGTGTATGCACCGATCCTGTTCTACAATATCAAAAGGGTAATCACAACTGGAAATAAACGTTACACGATCGGTGACAAATACGATTTGCAGGTGCTGGATCTTTATAAAGCTGAAAAAGTTCCCAACTAAAATTCATCATGTATATTGCAGCAATGGCTGAAAAGAAAAATGCAACCAAAAAATCATTTCTGCAAAGAACCTTTCGTTTTTTGAAACGTCTTTTCCTGTTCCTGTTTATTGCACAGTTTATTTACATCTTTTTATTAAAGTGGGTAAATCCTCCCATTACCATCACACAACTGGTAAGTGTTGTAAAAGGTGAAGGATTGAAACGGGATTATATATCCATTGAAAACATGTCATCCAATGCAAGGCTTTCTGTAATTGCATCAGAAGATCAGCTCTTCCCTGATCATGGTGGTTTCGACTGGAAGCATATTGAAAAAGCAATTGAATACAATAAGAGAAAGCCAAACCGTGTAAGGGGTGCTTCAACTTTATCACAACAAACAGCCAAGAATATTTTCCTTTGGCAGGGCGGTGGCTGGTTTCGGAAAGGATTGGAAATTTATTTTACTAAAATGATTGAGTGGGTATGGGGAAAGAAAAGAATTCTTGAAGTGTATTTGAATGTAGCTGAAATGGGCAAAGGAGTTTACGGTATTGAAGCAGCCGGTCAGCAATATTTTCGTAAACCTGCTTCTAAACTGACCAGAACAGAAGCCGCACAGATTGCAGCCTGTTTACCTAATCCAAAAAAATATTCAGTAAACCCTTTGTCGAGATATGTTGCAATTCGCTCCGGATGGGTTACCCGGCAAATGAATAATCTCGATGACGATCCGGATATCCGGCTGTTGATTTTTGATCAGAAAAAATAATTAGTGTTATTTCAGCAAAGCATCAACTGCAGTTACTGCAGTTTCAAAACGATGCTCATAATTTCCGCCAATTTCAATCCAGGGTTTGGTTTGCCTGGAAAGTATTTCCTTATAGATCTTATATAAATCTTTCCGCACCTGTAATTCAGGATACTCCCTCATACCATCATCGATCCATGGAATATCGGGTTTGCAAAGAAGATAGAGATCACTTTTCTGTGCAGCCGCATGTTCAAGAATCCGTGGATGACATTTACCAAACACAACTTCACTCCACACTTTCATCACATGCATATCCGTATCAAAGAAAATAGATTGGTATTTTTTCTGGATGGCATCTGCTGTATACTTTTCTGCCAGCTCGTCCTGCTTCTGCGCAATGACCAACAGATCATCATAATTATATTTTCTTCCAAGCACAATTAAATATTCTCTTGCATACTCCGGGCACCATATTGTATGGTAATGACGGGCAAGCTGTTCACACAGAACTGACTTTCCGGTGGATTCGGGGCCAATGACGACAATTTTTTTCAACATAACGTAAGGACTGCAAAATAACTGTTGATTGCATACCAGACAACGGTAATAACACTATGTAATTTTACTCTTTCGCATCCATTCTATTAATCCAAAAACCGCCATGATCAGTAAGATAAAATAATAAACGCTGGTAAAGACATATTGTTTAACGAAATACAGTGGAATAGAAGCAATATTGGTGGCAATCCACCAGTACCAGCTTTCCACTTTCTTTTTGGTCATTAACCACATGCCCGTAAAAGCTGTTGCTGCCGCAAACGCATCGGCCCAGGGAATAGCTCCAGGTGCAAAGTTTTCTTTCAGGTACTGAAGTGAAAAATAAAGTACAATATAACAGGTTGCAAAAAAGGCCATCTGATAAAACCACCAGCGCTTATCAGAGGTTTGAATTTTAATAGCTGTATGCTGAGCTGCATCTTTCTTTGACCAGAGTATCCAGCCATAAATACTTATAACTGTATAATAAAAATTCACCGCGGCTTCTCCAAACAAATGGCCCTTAAAACTGAGCCAGATGTAAATGACCGTGTTAACTAACCCAACAGGATATACAAGTATATTTTCTTTTCGGCTGTACCACACACTTGCAATGCCGGAAGCAACAGCAATGTATTCTAAGGCTGTTGTTTGCTGCATTCCTGTTATAAATTGCTGCCAGATCGTTTCCATTATATTCAAAAGTGAAATTAAATTTTCAGATTCAGCTGTAAATTTTTTCTGGCATCTTTGCAAAAATTTTCGTGTATGACGATTGCTGTTCTTGGTGCCGGTATGGTAGGGAGGGCTATTGCTCTTGACCTCGCAAAAAATTATGCTGTTACTTCTTTTGATGTAAGTAAACAGAACCTGCAAATTTTGCAGCTAAAAAATGCAGGCATACAAACTGCTGTACAGGATTTAAAAGATTATAAATCGTATCCCCATTTTTTGAATTCATTCGATCTCGTTGTAACAGCTGTTCCCGGTTTTATGGGTTTTAATACATTAAAGGCAGTACTTGAAAGTGGCAAGAACGTAGCAGACATCTCTTTTTTTCCTGAAGATGTACTGCAGTTAGATGCATTGGCGAAAGAAAAAAATGTAACCGCTATTGTTGATTGTGGTGTAGCTCCGGGTATGAGCAATTTCATCATCGGCAGGTATAATGAAGAAATGAAAATCGATGATTTTGAAATTTATGTAGGTGGATTACCTGTTGATCCAAAACCTCCCTTCTTTTACAAAGCACCTTTTTCACCTGTTGATGTGATTCAAGAATATATAAGACCTGCACGTTTGAAAGAAGATGGACAGATCGTTACAAAACCCGCATTAACAGAACGGGAAATGATGCAGTTTGAAGGCGTTGGCACTTTGGAAGCATTTAATACAGATGGTTTACGTTCGCTGCTTTATACCATGCCACATGTGCCTACACAAAAAGAAAAGACTTTACGCTATCCGGGACATATTGATCTCATCATTGCATTAAAGCAAAGCGGTTTTTTCAGTGAAGAGAAAATAAACGTTGACGGAAAAGAAATCTCTCCGCTTCAATTCACTTCTAAATTATTGATCACTGAATGGAAGCTGGGCGAAACGGAAGAAGAGTTAACCGTAATGAAAGTGATTATTCACGGCGAAGGAAAAACAATAGAATACAATCTGCTGGATTATTATGACCGGGCAACACAAATCTCATCAATGGCAAGAACAACGGGTTATACCTGCTCCGCAGCAGTAAACCTGCTGGCAAAAAAAATGGTAACAAAAAAGGGTGTGTTTCCCCCTGAACTGATTGGTGATGATAAAGCCTGCTTTGATTTTGTGCTGAACTATCTCAAAGAAAGAGGGGTGATCTGGAAAAAGAAATAGATCAACTTACTGTCAATTCCTGAGAACTGGTGGCTGACAAAAGGTTTTTTGCCTTAGTTTTACGCCTCAATCAAACAAAAAATTAATCATTATGATACGTCACGCAACCGCCGTTTGGAATGGCTCAGGAAAAGAAGGTAATGGTGTCCTTACAACACAAAGCACCGTTTTAAGCAAAACACAATACTCTTATCTCTCCCGTTTTGAAAACGGAGTGGGTACCAACCCGGAAGAATTAATTGCAGCTGCACATGCAGGCTGCTTTGTAATGAAGCTGAGTTTTATCTTAGGCGCTGCCGGATTTACGCCTGAGTCTTTAGAAACAAAGTGTGAGATATCTCTGATAGAAGGCGTGGTAACCAAATCACATCTTATCTTAACTGCAAAGGTTCCCGGCATCAGTAAAGAAAAATTTGATGAGTCTGTAAAAGATGCTGAAGCTAATTGTCCTATTTCTGCTTTATTGGGAAAGGGTTTGGCAATCAGCAGCGATGTAACATTGGTATAAGCATTACACTGCACGATAAGACTTCGAAGGGCGCAAATATTTTGCGCCTTTTTTTGTTTGAAACCTGGTGGGTATTTGTTTTCCGTTTTGATTCACTTCAAAATGAAGATGAGGAAAAGCAGAATAACCCGTATTACCACTCAGCCCAATCAGCTGACCTTTCACGACCACATCACCAACTTTTACTAAAGCGCCATCCTTCTGCAAATGCCAGTAATGTGCAATTGATCCATCACTGTGCTGAATGCTGATAAAATTTCCATCAGATAAATTCTCAGGTTTCAATCCGCCTTTGTCTGAGTCTCCTCTGGCAGCAATTACTGTTCCCTCTCTTGCTGCACAGATTTTTGTGCCCTTCTTAATTTTGAAATCAAGAGCAAGTTCTCCATTATGACTTAAGTTGCTTTCATAAGCCTGAATGAGAAAAACTTTTTTGTGCTTGGCAAACGGAAGCTGGTAAATATAGCTGGTATCCGTTTTGAACTTACCTGACTTCAGATCATGAATACTGTATTCCTGCTGAGAGAAAAGAAAGAGCGGAATAAAAGCGAATATAATTAAGCCGATAAGTTTCATGTATCTAAACTAATAAACTACTGTAACATAATAGCTCAACTTTATTCCCATCCGCTTCCATTTATCCTGGCTTGCAATACGGACGTAGGTATCTTTTGAAAATGAAACAGCTGCCGGAATCATTGTTACTGGCTTGTCTTTATTGTCTGTTTTACTTTCAATCCACTGAATCGTAACAATACAATCATCCTTTACTTTTATGTTATACGGTTCAAGATCAACTTGTATCCATCCTGTTTTATATTCGCCAACAGTACCAAAAATCTGTTCATCAGTTAAAAGGCTGTCGGGCATGTTGTTCTTTACCGAATAAATATTTACCCTGAATTTAATAGAACGAAAATTATTTGAAGAAATATACCAGTTTACACTTTTCAGCAAAGCCGGTGATTTTGGTTTGATCCTTATCCCCATTTCAGAGCCAACCGTCATGTCGGCTGAAGTTTTGTTATGCAGCGATACCTGCATCAGTTTACCGGAAGCATTTCGGCCGAAGCTTTCTTCTTCTCCACTTCTGTTTGACAGAACAATTTCCTGCAATGAAATAACTCTTTTTACAAGCTTGATTGTTTTGTCGTCTTGCTTTACAAATTCAGAAAGTAAAAACCTTTTTGTTTCATACCCTGCATGACTTACCTGTAAAGTATCGTTTATGTATTCATTGCTGATTTCAAAAAAATAATTGCCCAGTGTATCAGAAATAGTACCAACCGGTCTGTTCAGTATGCCAATGCTTGCGTATACAAGCGGCGAATTTGTTTCTTCATCCACAATTACACCCTTTAACAGAAACGTATTTTGAGAAAACGCATTCACTGCACTGATGTTAACAACGATCAACAGCAGCATTGTTTTGAAGAAATGCATAACGATAGTTTTGATTGAATATCGAACCATGTTGAATAATGTTGGCTAAACTATCCGTTCAAATCTTAATAAAAAGAAAAAGCGTTGCTGTAGAGCAACGCTTTAACATTATACGGGGAAAATATTTTTTTACTCGGCTTCTGCCACCACTTCTTCCACTTCAGGGATCATCCGCTTCATCATACCTTCAATACCTGCTTTCAGTGTAATCATGGAGGAAGGACATCCACTGCAGCTTCCCTGCAGCATCAGATTCACTTTACCATCTTTGAAGCTTTTAAACTGAATAGCGCCGCCATCCATTTCAACTGCCGGCTTTACATAATTTTCCAGGATTTCCTGGATACGTTTCACCACATCACTTTCATCACCACTCAACACTACATCTTCTTTAACGGGTGTTACAATCTTTGATTCATCAATTACCGGTTTTCCTTCTTCGAGATAATCCTTCAAAAACTGTCGTACACTGGGAATCAGTTCCTGCCAGTCAGTATCGGGAGCCGAACGGGTGATGGTTACAAAATTGCTGGCAATGAACACGGCTTTCACAAAAGGAAATCCAAAGAGTTCCTGTGCCAACGGAGAAGCTTCTGCAGTAGAAACTTCAGGGAAATCAATACTCTTTCCGGGATACAGGAGTTTGTTCGCTACAAACTTCATGGTTTCCGGGTTAGGGGTCATTTCTGTATAAATGCTGATAACGGGGTTTCCTGTTTGAATCATAATTTAAAAACTTTAAGCCCCCTTCGCCAAGGCTATGGTGGGTAAAACAAAAATAACAAGATTTGTCCGTCTTTGTTTTAAGATTGACCAATTTGAGACAAATAGCCCGGTAATGACCGTAAAAATTCCCTGTATCGTAAATTGCAGCCGGAAGCAGGGGCGGAAATCGATCTGAATCTGCTTTTGTTTATCTTCATTTCAAACACAGTCACCTTTAAACAGACCGTTTATGCAAAGAGAGTTAGCCAGCTGGTACAGTCCCTCGTTAGGAAGAGAAATGCCCATTGTTACCTATGGTCATTATGGTTTTGCTTTGCTGCTTGTACCAACAGCCGCTGCTGATTATTTAGAGTATGAACGTTTTCAGCTGATTGATACCTTAAAACCGTGGATCGATGCGGGAAAAGTGAAAGTGTTTTCTGTAAACAGTATGAACACAGAAAGCTGGATGAACAATGAAATGTTGGGCGAACACAAAGCCATCCGCCATAACCAGTTCAATGAATATATTTATAATGAAGTGATTCCGTTTATCCGCAACAGTACTTCATGGGATACACAGATCATCGTAAGCGGCGCTTCTTTTGGTGCACTGCACAGTATGAATTTATTTTTAAAACGTCCCGATCTGATTAATGGTGTACTGGCCATGAGTGGCGTGTATGATCTTACAGAATATACCAAAGGTTTTTATGATGAGCAGGTGTATTACAACAGCCCCATGCACTATATGCCTAACTTAACTGATCATACTATTTTGGAACAGATCCGCAGAAGCAATCATATTCATATTTTCAGTGGAAGCGGTGCGTATGAAGATCCATCAAGCAGCGGGCGTTTTGCAAAAATTTTATACGATAAGAATATTAATTACGAACTCGACATTTGGGGTGAAGAGTGGCCGCACGACTGGAATACATGGAGAAATTTAATGCCGCATTATATGGAGACGAGGTTTTAATACCGTAAATGAAAAATTCAGCATTATATAAAAATATTCGATGTTTATACCAGTATTAAAAGGGTCTACCGAGTTTATTGAGAAAGTAAAAGATGGAGAGACGATTAAGAATGGCTGTCCTCAATGCCAACATGACTTATTACTAAAACAGTTTAGGGTATGGGGTACTTTGTTTCTGATACCCGTTTTCCCAAAGCAAGAAACAAGATTTGTATATGAATGCACAAGTTGTTTTGAAACATTTGACCCAGCTTATAGAGCAGCATTTATTAACAGGGCAAAATATCTAAACGCTACTCCAAAAGAAATTAAAGATCTGACCGATGCTTTTTCTCTAATTATTGCGTCATCTGTTTTAACTGCTGATAACCGAACAATTGAAAACATCACGGATGTTTTGAAAGACTTTTCAATAAGCTGCAGAATTGATTTAGAAATTCATGCAGAAAAATTTAGTGAAGACTTCCTGATTCAAAAGGACTTGCTTCAATTAGTTTTTGAATGGTATAATATCTGTCTCTTATACA
>JBEBHT010000088.1:0-12220 GCA_040081135.1 Lacibacter sp.
ACTGCCACCAGCCCTTCTGAAAACCTGCCAAAGTTACCCATGCTTTCATAAATGCTTTGGGTTATCATTTTTCCTGAACCATCCATCAATCCCCATTTGCCATTTTTACCTTCCACTCCCTTTATCTGTGCATTTAAAAAGTGAAGTGAGGTACAAAGAAGGAGAAAGAGAAGTATTATGCTTTTCATACAATGCTTTTTGTTGTTTAAAACAGATTTTTTATTCAGTGGACTTTGTGGTATTTCTTTACTTTCTTTCAGCAAAGGAATGAATATCAGCAGTGGTAATTTTCCAATCACCTTTTTCTGTTTTTATCCAGTTTACGGTAAATACGCCTTTACCTTTTGCAACAACAGAATCTTTTACCACAACATCTAATTCATATTTGCCTGTATAACCGGCCCTGTCGCCTGTTGACCAATCCTGCAGTTTTGTTGTTGTAAGGTTCGTTACCAGTTTAATATTCGGATGTATCCATTGGGCAGAAAATTCATCTGCATTAAGCGCAATAAAATCATCATCTATCAACAGTGCATCTTCTGTAAACAAATTCCTCACAGCTGCTGAGTCATGATTGTTCCAGCTGTTACTCCAGTTTGTAATTAACGAATCAACCGGGGCTTTTACGATTACTGTTTCTTGTGTTGGCTGACTGCAGGAAAAAAGTATACAGGCAAATAGTATTGAAGAAAAAATTTTTTTCATTTTTTTTGGTTTAAGTATTCATTTGATAAAACACGGGGATTGTACAACTTCATTACCGGGTGTTATTGTGCGGTAAATTTTATTCTAAAGCCTGATCTTTTATACATCAGTCTTTAGAATAAAAAACGAAATTTTTATAGCGTACGCTTACAGGTAACAGTTACTGTTTTGCCATTCCCATCAACAAAGGAGCCATCAATTTTGTCTGCATTTATTGTACCGATGGAATTGTTGTTTTGTGCAGGATCAATCAGTTTATTATTAACAATAGTACCATTGCCAACTGTACCTGAAGCGGTGGTTCCTGTTTTCCTGGCCACAGCCGACCATGAACTCAAAGTTCTTGAAAGAATGATATTCAGTGTTCCGGTTTCAGGTAGCGTGGTAGAGTAAGTGCCTTCAAAACATTCTACCAGGCCGGTTGAGGTTTCTTTCACTATGGTTAAGGAAGCATTCGGATGCCCGGGTATTGTTGATGATGTAACTGTTGGTGTTGCGCCACTAAGGCCAACAGAAAATCGAATCGTTACCGGTGAGCCGCTTAATACTCCTGTAAAATCTGCAACATAAGCCTGTCCTGCCACCCATGTAACTGCGGAAGTAAGATTTACAGTGATGCCATCAATAATCATTACAGAAGTGATGGCTGTGCCATTGTTTGCAATATCAAACGTAATTGTTCCGGAAGAGCCGATCACCACGCCTTTATAAATACCCTTGCTGCTGGCATCATTGGCAGCCTTTGCATCGGGTGCTGTTTTGCAGGTGGTACAAGTGTATGGTTCATTTGCCGGAGTTTTTGTTTTTTTACAGGCAGTAACTAAAATGATTGCAAGCATCAGTAAAGTGAATTGTAATTGTTTCATGTTTTTATTTTATCAGTTATTTTTATGGATGTAAAGTACAGGGGATAGTGATGCCTCCATGAGTGAAAAAAGTAGTAATTATTATCAGGTTGCTGTTTTGTTGAATCAGAATTTCTGCAAATGCAATTATCTGCAGATTGCCTGCAACAAGTGGATATGTATAACAGCAGGAACTGTTTTTAAAAGAAGGGAAAAGAAGTGCGGTTAAATTAAACCTGTTTTTTTCAGGGCTTCATACCTGGAGTTTACCTGGAGCTTTTCATAAATATTGCGGATATGTGTACGGATAGTTTCAGGTGATACAAACAGCTGATCAGCAATTTCCTTATAACGAAATCCTTTCGCCAGTACCTGGATAATTTCCTGTTCCCGACGGCTGAGAGAATGGTATGATTCATTTTTGCTGTTCCCGGATTGCTGAAAAGACTCAATTACTTTTCTTGCTATCTGGCTGCTCATGGGCGATCCGCCGTTATGCAGATCATTAATGGCTTCAATAATTTTTTCGGGAGGGGAATTTTTCAGCATATAGCTGTTGGCTCCTGCTTTAATGGCTTTAAAAATATTGTCAGCATCGTCGAATACGGTAAGCATCATACATTGCATATGCAGGTGAATGGCTTTTAATTTATACATACATTCAATTCCGCTCATACCCGGTAGTTCAATATCAAACAAAGCCATGTCTGTTGGTTTATACCTTAAGGTATTAAATGCATCTTCTGCATTTGAGTAAGCAGCTGTTTCTGTTTCAGGAAATGCATTGATAATTAAATGAAGCAGGTAGTTTCTGATCTTGTCATTATCTTCTATTATGGCTAAAGAACCGATTGGCATAGATCAAATATCAGCTAAGAATACGGTAATAACAATAGTATAATAGTAGTATACAACCGGAAACGAAAATGAATATTGTGTTTTAATGTTATATAAGTATAGGTTCACTAAATAAAAACAGTTATAACAGTTAAAACAGCTACCTTCTGTTGAAATCATAACAATGCCAACAAAAACAGGAATAGGGTTCAGCTTAAAAGCAGATTCATTTATTGCAGGAGTTGAATCTTCAACAATTGCTGTCGCACAACTGGTTAGTTCTCCGCTCAGCCTCATCATTATTTTTTGCTGTGGCAAACATGACCCTGAGCAATTCTTAGCAGGTGTAAGATCTGTTACAGGCAATACTCCACTGGTTGGCGGTGCTGCCATTGGCGTTTTTACAAATAAGGAGTTGAGTTACGGGGAATATGAAGCAAGTGTAACGGCATTTTCATCAGACACTATACAATTTCAATTGTTTTCACAGCCCGATTTAGATATCAATGAATACACAGCCGGTACAGCTATCGGTAAACAGATACATGCGGCAGCTACTGATAATGATCAGGGATTGATTGTTTTTTATGATACACTAAAAGGAATCAATCCGCCAATGCTGAATTTTGCAACACCTTTATTTGCTGCCATTGAAGAGCAGGTTAATCCTGCTATTTGCTGTGTAGGTGCAGGCCTTTTAGGCGATGTAAAACTGACAACCAGTTTTCTGTTTTTGAATAACAGGGTATTGCGGCAGCATGTGCTGGCACTACTCATCAGTGGAAATTGCAGGATGTATAATACCATTATGCATGGTTGTAAGCCTGGCAGCAGTTATAAAACCATTACCCGTGCTGAAGGATCGGTGATTTATGAAATCGATAACCGTCCGGCTCTTGATGTGATCGATGAATTGTTTGGTCCTGAAAATAAAATACCCTGGAATGAATTTCCCTTTTTTGTTACGATTGGTCTTAACAAGGGTGATAAGTATGGCGAATATATTGAAGGAGATTATGCCAACCGTTTATGCCTGTCCATTGATGCAGGGCAAAAAGCATTGCTGATGTTTGAGCCCGATCTGAAAGCAGGTGATGAAGTACAGCTGATGAATCGTAGTATCAATCTTAACTATATGCAGGCAGGAATTGATTTACTCAGAGAAAAAGTGGTGGATAGAAAACCACTTCTGTATTTATATATCAATTGTGCAGGTAGAGCAAAACCTTTTGCAGGAGGAGAACTGGAGGATGTAACGGAGGTGCAGAAAATTATTGGAGAGCATGTTCCGTTTACAGGCTTTTATACAGGAGTGGAAGTTGCTAAATTGGGTAATCATTTACAGGCTCTTGACTGGACAGGAGTTCTTTGCCTGTTAACTGAAGAATAACAATGAATACAAATACAGATAAACCGCAGCAACTGGAAAAAGAACTTGTTTATTATAAAAAACAGGTTGACAGACTTTCCGGTGATGCATTGAGTAACCAGTATGCATTCACTCAGTTAAGCAATGTCTGTAAAAAATATATTAACGGGTTCCAGATCATTGCAGATATTCAGCGGTCTTTCAGTTTTTATTCAAGCAGGGATAAGCTATATGAACAATTTGCAGACAGCATTTTATCACAAATGTTTTTAGACAAAGTGATCCTGTTTGAAATTATTCCCGGGACGAAGGAGCTGAAACCAATTTTGTGCAGGGGATTTACTGCAGATGAAAGTTCAAAGCTGTTTACTGTCGATTTTTACTTTAGCGATGAATTTTTACTGGAGAAAAAATCTATTTTGGTCAGCAGTGAAAAGGTACCGGCTGAATTTGAACAGTTGATAAAAAGTAAACTGTTGCCGCCTCATTTTATTCTTACTCCAATGGTAAAAAATCAACAGCTGTGGGGAGCGTTGTTTGTTGGTAAACAGGAGGAGTCTAATACCATATCTTATAGTCCGCTTTCTGAAGCAAATATCGATATGTTTGAATCACTTGCCGGAATGATTTCATCCATGACCCAGCAACTCGAACAACGTGAAGTGATGGAAAAAGAGCGCAACCGTATTGCACGTGATATGCATGATGATCTTGGATCGGAGCTTTCAAAGATTTCAATTACCTGTGCAAATTTGAAGCAGCAGTTTCAAACGGATATGAATATCATGAAAGATCTTGATATTATCAGAGATTCAACCGGATCAATCGTAAACAATATTGGAAATATTATATGGGCACTGAACCCCATCAACAACAGCCTGGAAGGTTTACTGGCATACCTGCGGGAATATGCATTTGAATATCTTGAACTGTATGGTATTTCTATAGTATTCAATCTTCCCGAAACTGCAGAAAAATTAATTATTTCACATGAGGTAAGAACGCATGTTTTTATGGTAATAAAAGAAGCACTCCATAATATAGTGAAACATGCCGGTGCAGAAAATGTAGAGATTAACATATCGCTGTTTGCAAACAGGTTATGTTGTTCTGTAAAAGACAATGGTTCAGGATTTGTTATAGAGAAAAAGAATAATTTCGGAAATGGGTTACGGAATATGCAGCAACGTATTACTGAAACCGGTGGTCAATTATTCATTTATTCTGAACCGGGAAAGGGTACAGGTTTGCAACTTGAAGTACCTCTATAAGAGATTTGAAGATGTCTTATAATCACATCAATAAGCATATGAATTCAACTGCATTAATTCTGTATTACTGAATATCAGGGCTAAATCATTTGGCATGTTAAATCTGCTGGACAACAATGCCAGACGAAGGTCATAGTTTTTATCTATGATAAAATAAATTAAATAGATTAGCCCGTTGGTGAATTCATCGTTAATTTAGCCCCCACTAAGGCAATAAAATAAAAACAATCACATATGGATCAGGACAAACATCTCGCTGAATCAGCAGGTACAACAAGTTCTAAAGTTAATGGTGAAGCCAAGTGCCCCTTTCATGGAGGAGCATTAAAACAAAGTGCCGGCAGTGGTACAGGAAACCGTGACTGGTGGCCCAACCAGCTAAAATTAAATATCCTCCGTCAAAATTCTACTCTCTCCAATCCAATGGGTGAGTCGTTCAATTATGCAGAAGAATTCAAGAGCCTTGACCTTGATGCAGTGAAAAAAGATATTGTTGATTTGATGACAACATCACAGGACTGGTGGCCGGCAGATTACGGACATTATGGTCCATTCTTTATCCGTATGGCATGGCACAGTGCAGGTACATACCGCATCAGCGATGGTCGTGGTGGCGGTGGCTCAGGCACTCAACGTTTTGCACCTCTCAACAGCTGGCCCGATAATGCAAACCTTGATAAGGCCCGTTTATTATTGTGGCCCATCAAACAGAAATATGGTAAAAAATTATCCTGGGCCGATCTCATGATCCTCACAGGTAACTGCGCCCTTGAATCAATGGGTTTTAAAACCTTTGGGTTTGGTGGTGGTCGTGAAGATGTGTGGGAACCCGAAGAAGATATCTATTGGGGAGCTGAAAAGGAATGGTTAGGCGATCAGCGTTATACAGGTGATCGTGAATTAGAAAACCCTTTAGGTGCTGTTCAAATGGGATTGATTTATGTGAATCCCGAAGGACCAAATGGAAATCCTGATCCACTTGCTTCAGCACGTGATATCCGTGAAACTTTTGGACGTATGGCAATGAACGATGAAGAAACAGTGGCATTAATTGCAGGTGGACATACATTTGGCAAAACACATGGTGCTGCAGATCCCGGTAAATATGTTGGTAAAGAACCCGCAGCTGCTGGAATTGAAGAACAGGGCCTTGGATGGAAGAATACATTCGGAACTGGTAATGGAGAAAACACCATTACCAGTGGTTTAGAAGGTGCATGGACCACCACACCAACAAAATGGAGCAATAACTATTTTGAAAATATGTTTGGCTTCGAATGGGAACTCAGCAAGAGTCCTGCCGGTGCACATCAGTGGAAACCAAAAGGTGATGCAGGTGCAGGTACTGTACCCGATGCACATAACCCTTCCAAACGTCATCAGCCATTTATGCTGACAGCTGATCTCGCTTTGAAAGTAGATCCCATTTATGAAAAAATCTCCCGGCATTTCTTTGAACATCCGGATGAATTTGCAGATGCGTTTGCACGTGCATGGTTCAAACTCACTCACCGTGATATGGGGCCACGTGTTCGCTATCTCGGAAAAGAAGTTCCTGCTGAAGAACTGATCTGGCAGGATCCTGTTCCCGCTGTTACACATGAATTGATCAATGAAAAAGATATCGCTGCATTAAAGAGTAAGATTCTTGTTTCGGGATTATCAGTATCTCAATTAGTATCAACTGCATGGGCATCTGCATCAACTTTCCGTGGTTCAGATAAACGTGGTGGAGCCAATGGTGCACGCATCCGTCTTGCACCACAGAAATACTGGACAGTAAACAATCCTGTGCAACTGAGTAAAGTGTTAGATACACTTGAAAGCATTCAGAAAGAATTTAATGCTGGCGGTAAACAGGTTTCAATTGCAGACCTGATTGTATTGGCAGGATGTGCAGCAGTTGAACAGGCCGCAAAGAATGCAGGTGTAAACATTACCGTTCCTTTTACTCCCGGACGTACTGATGCATCTCAAGAGCAAACCGATATAGAATCATTCGCAGTACTTGAACCGGTTGCTGATGGCTTCCGCAATTACTTAAGTAAGCGTGCAACTGCCATGTCGGAAGAATTGCTGGTAGATAAGGCACAGCTCTTAACATTAACTGCTCCTGAACTAACGGTGCTGGTTGGTGGCATGCGTGTACTCAATACCAACTTCGACGGATCACAGCATGGTGTGTTTACTAAAACACCTGAAGCTCTTGCCAATGATTTCTTTGTGAACCTGCTCGATTTTGGCACTACCTGGAAAGCAGCCGATCCTGTACAGCAGGGCTTTATTGGTACAGATCGTAAGACAGGTGCAGTGAAGTGGACAGCCACCCGTGCTGATCTCATCTTTGGTTCTAATTCAGAGCTACGTGCAGTTGCTGAAGTATATGGATGTGCAGATGGAAAGGAAAAGTTTGTAAAAGATTTTGGGGCTGCATGGAACAAGGTGATGAATCTTGACCGGTTTGAATTAGCTTAATTGAATCGATGTATTATTTGGTATACAGAAGTGGCCCGGTAACGGGCCGCTTTTTTTATTTAAAAAAATAATAATCAGGATAATAATAATCGGTACTCATTTCTTCACCCATGCAATCATCCGCAAAGGACCACCACTGCCGCCTTTAATTTTCATTGGCAGAGCAATTACATAAGCACCTGTTGCAGGCAATGCATCGAAATTTGCTAGATTTTCAAAACCGGGTATGTTTTTTTCGTAGAGCAGCTGATGAGTTTTAAAATCTTTTGACTGACCATAATCAATACTTGCAGCATCAATGCCAACTGCTTTAATGGTTCTGTTTTTGATAAGCCATGCAGCAAGATCAGGATGAATACCGGGGAAATGTAATTTGGCTGTTGCTGCTTCACCTTTTTCTGCAGTACCTAAGTAAGTGGCAGCATCGGGATAGTAAGCACCCCATCCAGTGCGGAACAATAGAATTGCATTGGCAGGAATTTTTTCATGTTCATTTTCCCATCCAGTTATATCAGCTTCTGTTATCTGATAATCAGGATTGCTTTTTGTCTGTTTACTTACATCAATCACTATTGCATCACCTGTTAACTGTTCAAGCGGTATTTCATCAGTACTCCATTTGCCTTTGGCAAAATGCACAGGAGCATCCAAATGTGTACCGCCATGTTCGGGTGAAAAGAACGCATAAGATGAATAGTAAAAACCGCCAGGAGTGATGCCGTTGAACTGTGTGTCGAGTTTAAAACCAGTTGGGTTGTTGGGCCAGTAAACAGTTGAGGAAGAAAACTCATAACTGAGATCAATCCATTTTCCATTTGCAAGCACCTGTGACAGGGATTCTTTTTCAACAGGCTGGCTGCAGCCAATGATGGCAAACAACAGGACGATGATGCAGTACTGCATACAGGAAGTGGTTGGTTATTGTTGACAGAAAGTTACAACAACTTTTTGCATGGGCAATCAGGCGAGAAACCACCTGCTTTTTATTACAACGGAATTGTAATCGATAAAGCCGGCATCCTTCGGGTAGTGATTCCTTTTTGATTCTGAAATAACCGGTAGTTACTGTTTATTGATAATGCGGCAGCTCTCTTTTTGTTTTTACGGGAAGTAATATTAAAAGCAATACTTACTGCTCCCAACCCAATCCCTGTGTAGAGTAAAGCGTCGCCGGTTTTTTGCTTTTTTCTATTGTAATCAGCGGTGCCGGTAAAATCCAGCCCATCTCCAAATTCTGATAATGACATGACACCACCAACGATCATTAAAAGGATGCCTGCGCTTCCTGTAACCAGGTAGGCCACTTTTTGATTTTTACTTTTTTGAAGGTAGTCTTCTTTTGTTAAGGGGTTTACTCCTGTAACAGATTGTCCGTTGCATAAACCGGACACAGCCAATATCAAAACCAGCAGAGCTATTTTCATATCCTTTGTTTAAGTTGGTTAAAAGATAAAATGGTTTCAAAAATTACAAATCAAATCTGATATGTGCAAGATGTGAGCTGGTTTTGAAAGCGGGTGCCGGATTCGCTATGGTTTATTCCCCATATGCTGTTTGTTCTTCTATTATTAAAAAGTGTGAATTATGTAACTTCTATCTAAAGTTGTATAACATTTACCTTTTTAGATATAGTGACCTTTGGGTGTTAGCTATTTTCCCTGAGAAATGCTGATTCATTTTCATATCTGGCCGTGGAAATAAGATGAAGAGGCTGTCTGAATTGATATTGTAATCAGTTTAATTGAAAAGCGGATGTTGCATCAGGGTAAGGATTTATCAGTAAGGGTTTAACAAAGTAAAAAATGAACGTATATGTCTGAAAAAACAAAACCGATAAACAAAGAAGAAGAAATTCAACAAAATTCTGATGCGAAAATAGATCAGGATTTTCCGGGATTTCCTCATTTTCCTGCTGATAAAAAAAGCATTTCACCGGTTACAGTAACTGAAAAAAAACTGGCTGGTGTTCACAAAAAGAAATCAAAAAAAGTTTACGGCGGTTAATTGTTGTTGGCAAAAACTGTACAGGCAACAGGCGATATATTACCTGGTACAATAATTTCTTACTTATCAAAGAACCGGGCTGTAAAAGTTTTATAAAAGTCGGTTCAGTAAATAGTTATTACCGGGCCGGCATTATCAGATGACTTATAAAAGAGTATTAAAAAAAACAGGAAAGGCACTGTTATACATACTTGTATGTGTATTAGTATTGGTATGTCTTGTTTTTATCTTTATTAATATACCGGCAGGGAAACGCTTTATAAAAAACAAGGCGCAATCTTACCTGCAGGATAAATTAAAAACCAGGGTTGTTATAGGCTCCATCAACTACAGTTTACCTAATTCGGTAGAAATAAATAATATTTATGTAGAAGACCGGAAAAAAGACACTTTACTTTATGGAGAACGGATTTTTGCAGAAGTAAGCATGCTCAAATTAATTTGGGGTACTACAGATGTAAAGCAGATGGCTTTAAAAAATATTTTCCTGAACGCAAACCGGGCCGAAAAGGATTCCTCATTTAATTACCAGTTTATTATTGACGCTTTTGCAGGAAGCAAACCAACGGCTAAGAAAGATACAACTGCCTTAAAAATAAATTTAGGCAGGCTGGTTCTTGACCGGGTTTCACTGAGGTTTGCAGATAAAAATGGCGGAACAGATTTTACTGCTGCCATAAAAAACCTGGATGCCACTTTTAATAAATTTCAACCCGATCGTGTTGATTTTGGTATAAATGATTTTATTGCATCGGGGGTAAATTTCTTCATGAGTACGTATAAAGAAAAAATAATTCAACCCTATCTTCCTGTACCAGATGATAAAATCAGTGAACCGGGTTATGGATTAAATATTACGGCTTCAAAATTTAAAGTGAGGGATGTACATGTAAAAATAGAGAATACGATCTCCGGAATGTTTTACTCCAATAAAGTAACACACCTGGGTTTAAGCAAAGCGGTTTTTAATTTGTCAGGATCTATTGCAACAGCTGATGAATTATTGCTCGATAGCTCGATGATTCAATACACAGGTGCTAAAAGCAAAGTCAGCACCGAAGTAAAAGAATTGCCGGGAGATGTAACACCAATGCCCTGGCAGATAACTGTGAAACAGGTTTCGCTTAATAATAATAATATACAATTTGACGACAGTAATCTTCCTCAAAAAGGAGGTTTTGATTTCGGGCATTTTAATCTCACAAAACTCACAACTGATATTTCTTCTATCACCTATTCAGCAAATAGAACCGAAGCACTGGTTAAGCAACTTACTTTTAAAGATATCAGCGGCTTTGCTTTGGATAGCCTGCATGTAAATTTCCTGATGACTGATACCATTCTTTCTGCAAAAGAATTGTACATAAAAACTCCGCAATCCCTTTTACAAAATTTCATAGAAATAAAATTCGACAGTATTTCAGGGATCACTAAAAATGCCCGTAACAGTTTAATTGCAGCAACACTGAAAAATTCAACCATTGCTTTTAATGATCTGTATTTATTAGTTCCCACTTTTAAAAAACCTTTTCCGCCTGAACAATTTGCAAATACCAAAGTGTTTTTTAGTACCGAACTGCGTGGCAACCTGGCACAGATCTACTTACCGTACCTGCAACTGGTTGCGTTTTCTGGCACTACATTAAAAGCTCATGGAACTTTATACAATCTTCATGATGTAGATAATTTTCACTACGACCTGTATGTTGATCAAGGCAGTTTTAGAAAAACGGATATCTTAAAATTTGTTCCTAAAGAAAATCAGCAGTCTTTAGCTAATCTGCCCGATATCATTAATGCCAGGGGGCGTGTTAGCGGAAATACAAACGACCTGGTTTCTGATATCACAGCAAGCGGAAAGGGAATGGCAGTGAGTGGTAAATTTTCTTTTAAGAATATTTCCAACCCTGCAAATATGAACTATGATTTTGTGATGAGGGAAAGCAGCCTCGATAAAAGCTTTATCATGGGCCTGATACCGCCGGGTACATTGCCGCCCGAAATTAATTTGCCCGAAAAAAATTACCTGAAAGGAACATTGAAAGGAACGCTTGACAACCTGTTTGCTGATCTGCAGTTGGGAGGCAGTTATGGATTACTAACCGTAAAAGGATTCATTAAAGACGTAAAGGATACAGAAAAGGCAACCTACGATCTTCTCTTCACAACTGATAATTATGAAATAGGTAAACTGATCAGCCAGGACAGCATCTATGGAAAAGTGACAGGCAGCTTTACAGCAAAGGGCACCGGCTTTGATTATAAAACAATGCGTTCGGATATTACAGCTTCTGTAAAACAAATGCAATACAATCAATACAATTATCAAAACGCAACAATTACAGCAAACCTGAATAACGGCATTATTAACAGCAAGGGAATGATTGATGATGAAAACCTGAAATTACAATATGATGTAAAGGCCAATGTACAGAAGGAGTATCCTTCTGTAAATGGTTTGATAAGGATTGATACAGCAAGACTGCAGCCACTCAACCTGTATACCGATACATTAAATTTTTCTTTAAGTGCAAATATCGGGGCCAACAGCCTGCAACCACGAAGCCTGAATATTAATACCATTATTGATTCGGTAAGATTACAGGTAGCTAAAGGTTTTTACAAGCTTGACAGTGTTTCATTAATTGCCACATCGGCCAATGGCAAAGACAGTATAAACTTTTATGCACCCTTTGCCAACCTGCAGATAAGCG
>JBEBHT010000089.1:0-12219 GCA_040081135.1 Lacibacter sp.
ATTTACGCCGTAACAATTGAAATGGCGAACATTAATTATTTGAAAATCAATCTTCTTTTTTTTGAAAACAGCTTAACTACGGCGTATATTTATGTGTTGTGCGTCACTTTATAGAGACATCCGACTACTATTATGAAAAAGAAAGACATCAAGACATTTTTTCAAGCCATTAGAAATAGCGATTTACAAAAAGTAACGGAACTTGTTTCAAGTGACAAAGAATATCTGACTGCAACCAATTTTGCACCACCTAAAAAAGATGACGGTCAATCAGGACTTCAAGTAGCTTTTAAGACAGCAAATTTTGACATTGCAGAGTATTTAATTGAGCAAGGTGCAGACATTAATTTTATTGAAACATCCGAAAACAATGATTGGAAAGCTCCAGTTCTGCACGACTGCATCAGAGCGACTGTTTTTAATTGTTACACACTTCAAAAGGACACATCTCAATTTGACAAAGCTTTCTCACTTTTGAAAACATTGCTTATTAAAAAAGCTGACCCTAATGCAGTTGACAGTTATGGCAACAACTGTTTAATTAGAGCATTAATGGACGCAAGGCAAATGTTGGACAATCCAAGTGCTGACTTTAGCAATGAAATTTTATTGCATCAATTAAGAAGTGTATTTAAAGAATTAATTAATGCAGGAGCAGACCCAAATCAAAGTAGCGAAAGACGAGAAAGTTTTGCAAGCTATGTCATAAGTGACAAAATGGAACAATATCAATTATGGTAGGACAAAAGCAAACGCACAACAAAAGGTTTTGTGCAATTGGGGCTCGACGTTGAAGCAATCATCGGCAGTGCATATCCAGGCTTCATATTCGGCGGACGTAATTCTGCCCGGCAGTAGTTCTTAACTTCGGCTTTTAGTTATAAATTTAGCTTCAGTTCCGGGCGGACAGTTTGTCAATTCCCCAACTGCACAAAGCCTCGAACGTTGGCCACCATACAAAGAGACTTCACGTGACACAAACTAAAATAGTTTCTAAAGAATGAATTACGATTTCTTCGCTAACGGTAATGATGTAGTAAATATCTTGGATTTCATTTTTAGTGAGACAGACTTAATATTATATCAACTCGGTTCTGGGTATAGTCAGGAGATTAAATATTTCCAAAAAACAGACGAAGTGTTGAAGATTTATAACTTTCCTAAAAGCCTTGACTCTTCCCACTTTCAATTATGGACACCAAGGTTTAAAGGTGATTTGGTGATTCGAAAAGTAGAACTCGACCCTAAATATTGTAAGGGTCACACTTTTAGATATTCAACAGAAGGTTGGGGACTTATACAACTTTATTTTGGTGGGCTACGTGGTGACAAGCTTGAAAAGTCACATCTAGGGCATCAGTCTGCAAAAAGAGCAACAAGCTGGGAAGACACTTATAAAAACTTAGGCCCTGCGAACAAATGGGATTGGAAAGAAGTAGAATCAACAGCAAGGAAAATCAAATACCAAATTCATAGTAAAATGGCCGTAAGGAAAGTTGACAGCTACGGTATATTGAAAGGTGCCGAGGCATACGTTCATCTTTAGAGGTGGCGTCAAATGTACGGCGGCCAACATGGGGTTTTATGCAAGTTGGGCTTGACAAACTAAGCTTCAGCCAATTGCAAATCCAGTCTTCAGTTCGGGCTGGACAAACCTCGCTTGTCAATAGTTCTTAACTTCATCAAAATAATTTCAATCAGCAGCGGCCCGGGCAGACGGAATGCTAATACCCAACCTGCATAAAGCCCTGTTCGTTGTGCGTCAGCTCTAGTAACACTCTACTCTGCGAAAAATGGACTTAACTAAAGACATATCACTTAAACTCTCAGGCAATATTTATTATTGCCAGTTTTATTATTTTGTCTTTCATGGTCTTTACGAGACAAAGGTTTTAAAAGAATATATTGAAATCGAAGAAACAGGAATTCAACTGCTATCACTGGGTTCAACTGCTAAGAGCGAATCAATTCTTGCAATCAATGAAAGACTTTTGAAAATAAAAGAATGCTTTATTAAAGACGCATGTTTTAAACAAAAATGTACGGATGAGTACTTAATATCATTTTGGAAAAAATATAGTCATTCAAACAAAGTCCTTCGGGTTGAAGGAATACGGTTTTATGAATTAGCAATCATTTTTGACATTGCCGACTTTCTTAAAAACGGTTATTTCTTGCAAGACGTTTTCTGTGGCTATCAATCGAAAGGAAGGTATGAATACAAGTCTGACTGCTTAGACATTCTTGACTCAGCAATTTATTATTACAATGAGGCATACGACCACGAGACAGGAAATAAAAAAGTTGTTGACTATAGCCAAATTGAAACTAGCTCAATTAAAACCTATGAATTTAAAAGGATTTATAGTGTGGAGGAAGTTGTATATAAAAACTACCGAGAGGCATACATTAACTTGTTGTTCTTTATAGAATCGTTCATCAATTCAATGGGTTACAATGCTATTCTTGAACCTAATTCCTTTTCGGCAGACCAAGTAAATAGACTTCAAGGATTTTGGCTTGCTCGAAAAAACAATAGAATAATGTATTCGAATATTTCTCAAAAAATTGAAGATATTTCTGCAATTATTTCGGGCAACAAAATTGATTTAACCAAATACCCTTTTGTAGATTACATTAAACAAGAAATTGAAATTAGGAACAAGTATATTCACTCATCACCTTTTGAAGAAAAAGAAAAGTTGAATTATTCAAGAATCAATTGAAAACAAAAAGCTATTGATTTGATAAACGAATTCGCAATAGAATCATTATTGATGAAATTATGGTCGCATTGTTATCCTCATAGAAAATTTCCTGCATTTATTTACAACGGCTTTTATCTTGGAACTTTCAAAGGATTTCAGAGCAGAGGTGTAGCAGCAAATTAGTGAGCCGAACGCACAACATTGGGTTTTATGCAAGTTGGGCTTGACCTTGTAACATCAGCTATTTGCAAATCCCAGCTTTAGTTCCAGCAGACGAATATCTATCAGCTTTTGTACTTAACTTCATCAACATATTTTCAATCAGCAGTGGTTATGGGCAGACGGAATACTAATTCCCAACCTGCATAAAGCCCTGCCCGTTGAAACATCCCAATAAATATTGCGTAAGTTGGTACAAACTTCAATCACCCTGCCTTTATTATCTCCTTATTTTACTTTAAAAAATCATTCCGGTATTTTTTTCATCTGATAGCTATCGGATGACAGCCATCATTGGCTATTATTTTCAGGTGTCTTACTTTTTGTACGCATTCACCTCTGTGCAAAAAACCATGTCTTCCTCGTCAGTCATAAAAGAAAAAACAAACTGGAAAAAAGTTGCTTTCATTACCGGCGCTGTGTTCATGATTGCCGGTGCGTTTGATCCGCTTGAAGGGTCGGCAATTATTGCAGCCGGAAGTATACTGGTTACTATTTCAACCAATCTTTCTAACGACAAACATCATCACCTGTTTCTTACATCCATGATCATGATTCTGTTTGGTGTATACTTTATGTTTTATTTTTCATTACTCGGAGGTTTTGGCGGCAGGTCTTCACTTTCTAAGTGGTGGGGATTGTTCATTGTACCTTATCCTGCCGGATGGTTACTCTCCATTGTACTGTTAATAATACATGTTATTAAAAAAAAGAAGCTGCCTTACAATTAATAAACCGGCGACTGCACGCAACTTCATATTGTTGTGTTAACAGCAGGTTTGCATATGCATCCTCAAACACTAAAACATTGTTATACTTATGTGAAGATGATTGAATCGGTAAGATTCTTGCACCCTTTCCACGTCTGATAGGTATTGATTCATTTTTCACAATTAAAAAGCACAGCATGAAAACGAATATCGACACATTAAAAAGGCAGTTACAGAAAGCCGGTATGCTTACGCTGCTTGTGGCCGGCTTATACAGCATGGATGCACAGGCACAGGGCAACAGGGATCGTGGCCAGGGAAATGGTAACAGAGGAAACCGTGAAGGCAACGTAAGGCAGAGTACCGGAAGGAATGAAGCTCCACGTCAGCAAACACAGGGTGCAGATAACAGGCAACGGCAGGAAGGCATGAGACAGAATAATCAGAATAGGAATGATGTTGGTCGTGGACAACAAAACCGTGGTACTGAAACAAGGCAACGGCAGGAAGGCGTTAGACGGGAAAGCCAAACAAGGAATGATGTCGGCCGTGGTCAGCAAAATCAAAATGGCGGTAACCGTATTGGAGAGCGACAGCCAAACCGTGATTATGCAAACAGGGATAATGTAAACCGTAACAGAACGGAGAATCGTAATCCTGCAATTGGCAACAGAACAAGTCCTGACCGCAGAGGTGGTGGAATAAATAACAGTAATGACCGCAGGCCGGGAAATGGAAACGACCGTTTTGATAATAACAGAAGACGTCCGGATAACAACGGAGGTTACAACCGTGGAAGTAATGACCGCAGATACAATGGAAACCGTGGATACAATCGTACGGATAATTACAGGAGACCAGCGTATAATGCGTACAACCCGAGCTGGAGATATTCTTACCTGCCTGCAAGAAACAGGTATTATAATACACTGCCATCTTCTTACATCAGTTTAAATTTTGGCGGTTATGGTTACAGGTATTATGATGGTGTATACTACCGTCCTTACAATAATATTTTCAGAGTATGTGCGCCGCCAATTGGTATTTTCATTAACGTATTGCCTTTTGGATACAGCAGGATTTATGTGCGTGACTATCCTTACTATTATTACAACGGTACGTATTACGATTACAGAAACAGTAACTACTATGTTGTATCACCTCCGGTTGGTGCAGTAGTAGAAAGTTTACCTGCCGGTTATGAAACCGTTACTATTGATGGTGAAACGTATTACATGGTTGATGGTGCCCAGTACAAACCTTTTGTACAGGACAATGGTGAAGTATGGTATGAAGTGGTGAAGGCAAATTAATAAACTCTTGTTTATACAGGCCGGTGTTATTTTAACACCGGCTTTTTTATTTCAGCTGCAGAAGTTTTGATTGAATGAATTAATACCGACGAGACATATTAAATAGCCCGGTTAATTTAACCGAAACTCAATGTCTGTCGGTATTATACCAGAAATATTTGGTATAATTTCATTGCTTAATCAGCCAAGCATGAAAAGATCAGAAATAAGCCCCAAGCCGGGATTTTTTGAAAAGTATATTAATCTTGTTGATGATGTTGAATTAAGTGATGCGTTTGACATCAGCCTGCAACAGATCAACCAGCTTGATCTTGCGTTGCTGAAACGAATTGGTACAAAAACTTATGCAGAAGGTAAATGGACGGTGAATGAAACCCTGCAGCATATTACAGATTTTGAACGCATTTTATCGTACCGTACTATACTTTTTGCCAGAAGAAAAAAAACGGTACAGCCGGGGTTTGATGAAGAGCTGCTGGCAAGACATTCAAAAGCAAATACAAAAACAATTGAACAGATTCTTGAAGAGTTGATTGCTGTACGAAAATCGACGATTGCAATGTTCAATAATTTTGATGAAGAAATATTATCGCTGACGGGGATCAACTGGCAGTTTGAAATTTCTGTAGCAGGAATGGGCTTTAATATAATTGGCCACCAGGCACATCACCTGCAACTGATCAACACCCATTATATTCCATTAGCAGCAAAATAAACCGGCGATCCTTTTCGGCTGACCTTAAAAAGCAAAGACCGTTATCTTGCAGGCGAATTCAGAAAAACGTTGAAACGTTTTAACCCATTACATTATGAAGAGAATCAATCTTGCTGTTGTTGTCATATTTCTATCGATTCATTCGTTTGCACAGTCAGCCAATAATATTATACCTGCGCCGGTAAAATTTGAAACAGTTCAATTATCTCCTGTTCAGCTCGGCAGTAATTCTATTCTTTATTACAGTAAAGCATTTGAAACACAAGCAAAATACCTGCGTGATGAACTGCAAAAGCAAAGTGGCGTAACGCTGGCACTTCAGGAAATGACGCAAACAAAAAAAATACCTGCTTCGGGAATTATACTTCTCTTCGATTCTGTAACAATCAGCAAAGCAGAAATGTATACGCTTGAAAGTGGTGGTGAGCGTGTGCTGATTCTCGCAAAAGATATTCGTGGTTTTGTAAATGCTGCTCAAACTTTATTGCAATTGCTACCATTGAAGAAGCAATCAACCATAACTGTTCCATCTGTTGCCATTACAGATTATCCGCAGTTCAGCTATCGTGGTATGCACCTTGATGTTGTGCGGCATATCTTTCCGGTGAGTTATATTAAAAAGTATATTGACTACCTCACTTTTCATAAGTTCAATACATTTCACTGGCATTTAACCGATGACCAGGGCTGGCGTTTTGAAATAAGCAGTTATCCAAAATTAAATTCCATTTCTTCCTGGAGAGACTCTACACTGATCGGACATTTTAAAGATGCACCTGCCCGTTATGATGGCAAACGTTATGGTGGTTTTTATACCAAAGCAGAAATAAAAGAAATTGTTGCTTATGCAAATACAAGGGGCATCACCATTATTCCTGAGCTGGACATTCCCGGTCACAGCAGGGCTGCGATTGCTGCCTATCCGCAACTGAGTACAAAACCTGATACTGTATGGAATGTGGCAACTACATGGGGAATGTATAACCGGCAGAACAATGTGCTGGCACCAACTGATTTCACTTTTCGGTTTTTGAAATCAGTGTTTAAAGAACTCACTGAATTATTTCCTTCAACTTATATTCATATTGGTGGTGATGAATGCAGCAGAATGTGGTGGAAGCAGGATAAAAAAACGCAGCAGTTTATGCAGAAGAACAACCTGAAAGATGAAACTGCACTTCAAACCTATTTCATTGAATACATTGCTTCGTATTTAAAAACGCTGAACAGGAAAGCAATTGGCTGGCATGAAATTGCTGAAGGCGATTTAGATACATCTACACTGATCATGAACTGGGCCGATGAGAAGCAGGCCCTATCAGCCGCCAAAAAAGGGTTCAACATTATTATGACGCCGGGTGTTCCGTTTTACTTTGATCATTTTCAATCGAAAGATCCCAACGACAGTCTGGCAATTAAAGGATATAATTCTTTAGAAGCTGTTTATACTTACAAGGTTATTCCTGATGCTGTACAGAAAGCAAAGCTGAGGAATAAAATTGTGGGGGCACAGGCAAATGTGTGGACAGAGTATATGGGCTACTCAACGAAAGTTGATTACATGATCTTTCCCCGTATGACTGCACTGAGTGAAAATCTCTGGAGTAAAACGAAAAGCTATCCTGACTTTTTAAGAAGACTGGAACAGTTTATGATTCCAAGATATCAATCTTGGAACAGTTCTTATTTTAAAGGCTACAGGATCTGGACGAAAGACAAATAATTTGCTTTGAAATCATTTCTGCAGCTTTTCTTACTTTCATCTTACAATAAATAAGCAGGATGGATACTCAACAGGCATACAATGCATGGGCATCGCAATACGATACCAATCTCAACAAAACAAGAGACCTCGAAGCCATTGCCATGCGCAGCAATTTAGCCACGATCAACTTTAACCGTTGTTTTGAAATTGGCTGCGGCACAGGAAAGAATACGGTTTGGTTTGCTGAGAAAGCAAAGCATGTAACGGCAGTTGATCTGTCGGAAGAAATGCTGGCGAAAGCAAAAGAAAAAGTGAGTTCAGAAAAAGTTGAATTTAAACAGGCAGATATAACAAAGGACTGGGCTTTCAGAAATGGCTTATATGATTTGGTGAGTTTCAGTTTAGTGCTGGAGCATATTGATGACCTTGACCACATCTTCAAAGAAGTGGCTGCTTCATTAAACAGCGGTGGACATATTTATATTGGAGAATTACATCCTTTTAAACAATATAACGGAAGTAAGGCAAGATTTGAAACAGAAACAGGCACGCAGGTGGTACAATGTTTTAATCATCATCTCTCTGATTTTTTACTTCCTGCAAAAAAATACGGATTATCTATTGTTGAGATCAATGAATATTTTGATGATGATAACCGGAATGAAATTCCAAGAATACTGACAATCCTATTGATGAAAAGCAGCTAAGCTTTCTTACTTCAGCAATTCATAGCACTGTTTCACAATTTCCAGTTCTTCATTAGTTGGGATCACTAAAATCTTCACAGGTGAACCTGCTGTATTGATTTCTCTTGTTTCAGAAGAACGGGTTTCATTTTTTGCTTCATCAAAATGAATACCGAGGAACTGCATATCAGTACAAACACGGCGACGGATATCAGCAGCATTCTCTCCCACCCCTGCTGTGAATACAATTGCATCCAGTCCGTTGAGTACTGCAGTATAAGCACCAATATATTTTTTAATACGATAAGCATATAATTCAGAAGCAAGTTCAGCCTGCTGATCACCTTCTGTAATTGCCTTGCGGATATCACGCATATCACTGTAACCTGTTAATCCTGACATGCCGCTTTTTTTGTTCAGCAGTTCACTTACTTCTTTTGCTGAATAGCCAAGTTGTTCAATTAAATGAAAAATAACAGCAGCATCAATATCGCCTGATCTTGTTCCCATGATCAAACCACCAACCGGACCAAAGCCCATGGTTGTATCAACAGACTTACCTCCATCAACAGCCGTCATACTGCTTCCATTACCAAGATGAATGGTAATTACTTTCGCATCTTTCTTATGCAGGTATGCAGCTGCCTGCTCGCTTACATATTTGTGTGAAGTGCCATGAAAACCATAGGCCCTGATATGCTGCTCTGTATATAAATTTTGAGGAATTGCAAAACGGTAAGCTTTCGCCGGCATGGTTTGATGAAAGGCTGTATCAAACACAGCTACCTGCTTTGCTTTTGTAAATATTTTTTCTGCCACCTGTATGCCGATATAATTGGCGGGGTTATGCAATGGCGCAAGTGAAAATAATTCTTTGATTTTTTCTTTTACTTCATTGGTGATGATGGTTGTTGCTGCAAAACTTTCTCCACCATGAACAACACGGTGACCAACCGCATCAATTTCATCAGTACTTTTTATTACACCCATTTCTTTATCGGTGAGTAAACGCACCACTTCATGCAAACCGGCTTCATGATCTGCCAGTTGTATCTGTTCTTTTACTACTTTCTCTTCACCGTTGAGATATGTTTTATGTGTAATAGAAGAACCATCCATACCAATGCGTTCAACCAAGCCACTGCACACTGGTTTTTCATGCGGCATTTTAAACAACTGGTATTTGAGCGAACTGCTGCCTGTGTTAATTACAAAAATGTTCATGCGATCAGTATCATTTTTTGCAGATGAAAATCTGCAGGTAAGTTATTGTTTTATTTTTCCTGTGCCTGTATGGCTGTAATGATAACGGTGTTAAATACATCATCAACTGTACAGCCACGGCTGAGGTCGTTGATAGGTTTGTTCAATCCCTGCAGCATCGGACCAATAGCCAGCGCACCTGTTTCACGCTGTACTGCTTTGTATGTATTGTTGCCGGTATTCAAATCAGGGAAAATTAATACACTTGCCTGTCCTGCTACTTTTGAATCAGGCATTTTCTGTTTACCAACAACCGGATCAACTGCAGCATCATACTGAATCGGACCTTCCACTTTCAAATCAGGTCTTTTTTGTTTTACAATTTGTGTAGCCAGTCTTACTTTTTCAACATCAACACCTTCACCTGATGTGCCGGAAGAATAAGAAAGCATTGCAATTCTTGGTTCAATGCCGAACCTTAAACTGCTTTCTGCTGATGAAATAGCAATCTCTGCTAACTGCTCGGCAGTGGGATCAGGATTCACTGCACAATCGCCAAATACAGAAACACGATCGGGCAAACACATAAAGAAAACAGAAGATACGGTTGAAATACCGGGTTTTGTTTTTACAAACTGTAATGCCGGGCGAATGGTATGCTGTGTTGTATGTACGGCTCCTGATACCATTCCATCTGCATGTTCTTTGAACACCATCATTGTACCGAAGTAAGATACATCAGACATTAAATCACGGGCAGATTCCATCGTAATATTTTTCCCTTTTCTGATTTCATACAGTGTTTCCACATAATCATTAAAATGCTCAGACATTACCGGGTCAATGATATGAATACGTTTCAGATCAAGATTTAATCCAAGGCGTTTAATAGATGCTGTAATTTCCGCAGCATCACCCAATAAAGTAAGTTCAACCAGTTCCTGGTTAATTAAACGGGCAGCCGCTTTTAAAATACGGTCTTCGTTTCCTTCGGGAAGTACAATATGTTTGATCTTGGTTTTTGCACGCTTTGCCAGTTGATACTGGAACATATGCGGAGTAATACCTTCAGGTTTAAACGTGATTATTTTTTCATCCAGTTTATTTACATCAACATATTTTTCAAATGTGCTGATGGCGAGCTGAATTTTCTTGGTGTTATCAGAAGAAATTCTTGATTTAATGGAACCAAGCAATGCGGTTGTATGAAAGGTTCCTTCTTTTACTGAAATGATGGGCAACACTGTTTGTAAGCCATCCAGCAAACGGATAACAGGCTCTTCGGGTTCAATACCTGCTGTAAGTACAATGCCTGCAATTTTTGGGTAATTTACAGAAAGACCTGCCTGCAATGCGCCAATGATAATATCACCACGATCACCGGGTGTAACAATCAATACATTCTCAACAATATGATCCAGGAAATGCGGTAAATGCATGGCTCCTGTAACAAAGTTGTCAACCTGGTTGGTTAATTGCTTTTCACCAAAAAGAAGTTTACCACCCAACTGCTCATGAATTTCTTTCATGGTTGGGTTCTGCAGGTTTTTATCTTCAGGAATTACAGAAAGGATTGTTCCGCCATTCAATTGTGATGAAAGCAGCAACTGCACATCATCCACCATGCTCTTTTTTACTTTATTGGCAACAACTGCCAGCACTTGTACTTCACGTGATTTAAAATTCCTCAATACCGTTTGGGCAGTATTTACAATCTGGGCAGTTGTTTTATTTTCGCCTGAGATCACCATTACCACCGGCGCATTGAGATTCTTGGCGATGCTTACATTCGTTTCAAATTCAAAAGCAGTTCCTTCACCGAGATAATCGCTTCCTTCAATCACTGTAAAATCATAGGTCTCCTCCAGTTTCTTCACTTTCCGAATAATGGTATTGATCAGATCGCCACGATTTTCCCCTTCCATTTGCCGCATTGCCTGCTGACGTGTAAATGCGTAGGTATCTTCATATGCAATAGGAAGTCCGAAATGATGTACAATTGTCTCAATATCCACATCTCTTTTCCCTCTTGGATCTTCGTTGATGATGGGTTTAAAATAACCTACTTTCCGGGCTTTGGCCAGAAGCATATTTACAATACCAAGTGCTATAATTGATTTGCCGCTGTAAGGTTCCGTTGTTGCTATAAAAATTGTCTTCGTCATAAGTATTGCTTGAATTGGGCAAAGTTAGACACGCATCTATCTAAATAGTCTAATCAAAATCATGTTTATCAATGAAGAAAGTCACTTTTCCTTCAAATTTATGCAGTTACGGGAGGATTATCCACAATCGGGCGGCAAACCCGGAGGACTACAGTTCAGGACAGTTATTCAGATTCACCTGCCTCCATGAAGCGAAAGCAGCCGGTACTGATTAAAATCATTCAACTCGTCTACATGAGTTCTTGCAACAAACAGAAACTCAGTTTATCTTTCCTCCTTAAATATCAATGAATGAAAAAAATTCTCACTTCCGGCCTTGTTGCCAGTGCAGCTTTACTGCTGTTTGCTTATGTTGCTTTGCTGGTAATGCCCATCCTGCTTCCAAAAGTGGCAGAAGAGTATTACAACCCGGCATTTGTAAATGATGAGTCACGCAATTTTTTGTATTATGTTCACCCGGTTATTCTTGGGTTTGGATTAGCGTGGTTCTGGAACAGGTTTAAATCATTGCTGAAGGGTAATGCCTTGATGCAGGGAATTGAAATGGCAATCATTTATGTATTAATTGCCACGATCCCTTCCTTACTTATTACATACAGTGCTATTGATGTAAGCCTGATGACGATTTGGTCATGGGTACTTTACGGATTTTTCCAGGCGTTGATTGCCGGTATTATTTTTTCAAGAATGCATGCTTAACGCAATGCTGTTTCATAAGTGCTGATACCTGCTAAAAAATAATCCCCCCGCTCAGGCGGGGGGATTTACACAACGAATAAACTCAACATTCTAAAA
>JBEBHT010000090.1:0-12203 GCA_040081135.1 Lacibacter sp.
GAAACACTTGTGAAAGCACTTGAAGCACTGAGATTTACATATAACTACAGGTTCAACTATAAGATAGAGGACAAACGAGTTTTGATTTTTTAAAACCTAAACAACGACATGCTTATGACCATTCAACTAAACTCTTCCTGAATGTATAAAAAACGGGAAATGTTGGAGCATTTCCCGCATGTAGTACATTCTTTTTACCAGCAAACCGATTCATTGGAAGGAAAGCGGTTTTACTATTTATACTACCAAACACTAAAAGTATGAAAAAAAGTTCTTCGATTGCTAAGGCTGTAACGGCCTTTAAAAAGTCTCTATTGATTATGAAACTAACGATTTTGCTTGTTGCTTTCTGCACGTTTCATGCTTCTGCAGGACTCAACGCACAAAAAATCACTTTAAAAGCAAGTGACACTGAAATTTCTCAGGTTTTAACGGCTATTCAAAAACAGGGCGATTTCCGGTTTTTATTCAACAGCCGTTTAAAAGATTTAAAGCAAAAAGTGTCTGTAAGCTTTGAAGGTGTTGAAATTAACGAAGTTATGAAGCAGCTGTTTGCAGGTACCAGCCTTACTTACCTGCAACTGGACAACAACCTGGTTGCCATCCGCTCAACAAATCCGGAAGAAAAAGACATCAGGGTTACCGGAAAGGTAACAGATGAAGCAGGTGAACCAGTTTCGGCAGCATCTGTAATGGTAAAAGGTACAGCTAATGGAACCGTTACCGACGGAAACGGAAATTTTGCCATCACTGTTCCTGAAAATGCAACACTTGTTGTTTCGGCGGTAGGTTTTGGCTCTGTAGAAGTTGCCGTTGCCGGCAAACAGCAGTTAACAGTAAAATTGCAGCAATCAACCAAAAAAATGGATGAAGTTGTTGTAATTGGATATGGTACTGCCAGCAGAAGAGATTTAACCGGTTCAATTGTAAAAGTATCCGGAAAAGAAATTGCTGATAAACCAAACACAAACCCGGTAGCTTCCTTACAGGGAAAAGTTGCCGGTTTAACTGTTATCAACAGCGGAACACCGGGTCAGTCTCCAGATATCCGTATCCGTGGTACAAACAGTTTGGGTGGAAACCTGAAACCGCTGTACGTAGTTGATGGGATATTTAATGATAATATTGATTATTTAAATCCCGCCGATATTGAGTCAATGGAAATTCTGAAAGATCCTTCTTCATTGGCCATCTTCGGTGTTCGTGGTGCCAATGGTGTAATTGCGATTACAACCAAGAGAGGAAAATCAGGACAGACACTGATAAACTTCAATACATCTTACGGGTACAAAAAATTGGTAGATAAAATTCAGTGGGCAAGTGCTGATGAATTTAAAATGTTATTTGATGAAGAAAAAACAAATGACGGTACAATTGCAACATCACCATTTAACTATGGGCTCTGGAATGCAAATACAGATTGGGTTGATGCAGTAACACGAGTTGGTAATTTCAATTCAAATAACTTAAGCCTTTCAACCAGTACTGAAAAGAATAAATTCTACATGGGTGTTGGTTTCACAAAAGATGAAGGTTTAATTAAACACGAAGTGTTGAAAAGATTTCAGCTTTCTGTAAGTGATGAAGTAAAAATTACTAAATACCTCAAACTCGGATTTAACCTGAATGCAAGCAAACAGGACAATCCTTACGGGGCTTCCTGGATATTAGATGCTGCAAGAAAAGTAATGCCGGGAGTAACCTCAGCTACAAAAAATGTATTCACTAAAAATCCTTACGGTATAGACAGCGGATATTATGATTTGTACTATGAGCTTCCTGTTATTCAAAATTCAGGTGTAATTAATCCGCTGATTGTTTTAGAAAACGAATGGGACAAAACAAAAAGCCAGGAATACAGAACTGTAGGAAGTGCATTTGCTGAAATTACTTTCCTTCGCAACTTCACATTCAGGTCTTCTTTCTATGCTGATATGAGTAATGTTAATTCAAGAATTTACACTCCTCTGTATAATGCATGGGATGCATCCAACAGCTCTGCTTTTCTATACAGTAAAAGAACAGGTGTTAATGAATCAGACCTTACTTATAAAAAATTCCAGACTGATAATATCTTAAACTACAAAACACAAATTGGTAAGGATCATAACCTGACTCTTATGACTGGTTTCACCACTTATGATGACAGGTTCTATGGTCGTTATGGTTCAATCTTAGCAAGTACTACCGGTAATGCAATACCAAATGACAAACGTTTCTGGTATTTGACCAATGGATTTGGTGATGCTTCAACTTCAAAGGGATCATCCGGTCAGCGTGAAAGAACAACTGTTTCCTTCCTTGGTAGGGCATTGTATAATTACCAGGGAAAATATTTCCTGAATGCGTCGTACAGAAGAGATGGAACATCTGTATTCCCCAGTAATCAATGGCAGTCATTCTGGGCTGTTGGTGCTGCATGGGAAGTAACGAAAGAAAATTTTATGCAGAATCAACGAATCGTTGATTTCCTGAAAATAAAAGCATCAACCGGTGTTTTAGGTGTTCAGAATACAGCGGGTTTTGATTACCCTGCTTTCCCTCTGTTAAGTGGTGGTTCTGCAGCTATTTTTGGAAACAGTATCTATACTGCAGCTACACAGCAATATCTGGCAGACAAGAATATTCGTTGGGAATCAAATCATGCAACTGAAGTAGGCTTTGAACTGGAAGCATTTACACGCCGGTTACGTCTTGAAGCTGCTTACTACAATAAGAAAACAGTTGATCTGTTATCGTATGTATACCAGGGACCTGTTGGTAATGGTTTATTAAACCAGGGCTCATTGCAGAATACGGGTATTGAATTAGCCGGTTCATGGAACCAGGAAATTACAAGAGACCTTATTCTTACGATTGGTGGAAACTTTACCACATTTAATAACAAGGTGATTGCTCTTGCGGGTAGCGGTTTGCCAATTTATAATGGCCCATCTATTACCCAGGTAGGATCGCCAATTGGAGCTTTCTATGGTTATATTGTGGAAGGCATCTATCAGTCTTATGCTGAAAAACTGGGATCACCGGTTAATACTGAATTTTCTTACGGTCCCGGTGATTTTAAATATAAGGATGTAAATGGTGATGGTGTAATCAATACAAAAGATAAAACCATTATCGGGAACCCAACTCCCGACTTTACGTATGGTGGATCTGTTTCACTGAAGTATAAAGGACTTGATTTCGGAATTGATTTTGGTGGTGTTTACGGAAATGAAATTTACCGTATGTGGGGTGGTACTGAATCTCCATTCCAGCGTGTGAATTATGCGAAGTTTAAAACAAACAGATGGCATGGTACAGGTACTTCCAACTGGGATCCGATTCTTGGGCAGGGGCACCGTATCAATTATGAGTATTCAAGTTATGGTATTGAAGATGGAAGTTATTTCAGGTTAAGAAATATTCAGCTGGGATACAATTTTGATTCAAAACTGATTTCTAAAATAAAACTGAAATCACTGAGAATATTTGCAAACATTCAAAATGCGAAAACATGGAAACGCAATATGGGTTATTCTCCTGAATTTGGTGGTTCTGCCACTCAGTTCTCAGTAGATTATGCCGGTAATGCAATCCCTGTTGTAAGTACGTTTGGATTAAACGTTAATTTTTAATACTTCAAACAGCATATATATGAAAAAAGGATTCAATATTTTTTTCGCACTGCTTCTCGCCATACCAATGGTAACGATGCTGGGTGGTTGTAAGAAATTTTTAGACCGAAAACCATTGACAGCAACACTGGATGATTTAAGCCAGGGTGGTATTGAGGCCGAGGTGTTTGGCCTGTACAGTAATTTGCGTAACTATTCAGGATTTGTAAGTATTCCGTGGATTGCCATGCATGATTTCAGATCGGATGATTCTGAAAAAGGTTCTGATCCATCTGATGGGGCAGAATGGGTAGCCCCATTTGATAATTATCAATATGTAAAAGATCTATGGGCGTCCAATACGTATTGGGATGATCATTTATCTATGATACAACAGGTGAACTCAGCATTGGCAAAAGCCGATTCACTGGGTGGAACTGATGCCACATCACTGGCAAATGTTGCAGAGGCCCGCTTTATCAGAGCCTTTACCTATTTTGACCTGGTAAGAACATTTGGCGATGTTCCTATTTATAAAAATAAAATCAATAAATCTTCCGAGCTCTGTGTTGCAAAATCAAATGCAGCAGCTGTATATGCATTTATTGATGAAGACTTAAACTATGCCAAGCAATATTTGCCTGCTAACTGGATATCCGGAACTACGAATAAGTACCCTGGCCGTTTAACCAGTGGTGCTGCAAAAACCCTGCATGCCAAAACATATCTCTACAGACAAAACTGGGCAGCTGCCTTATCATTGTGCCAGCAGGTAATCAATTCAGGTCAGTATTCATTAATGCAGTCTTACTATCAGAATTTTAAAGATGCCGGTGAAAACGGAAGTGAATCAATTTTTGAAATTCAGGCCTATGTAAATCCTACCGGGGATCAACGTTATGGTTGTATCTATGCCACTACACAGGGTGTGCGTGCTGCAACTTCTACCGGATGGAACCTTGGATGGGGATGGAACACACCAACAGATAACCTGGTAAATGCGTTTGAAGCGAATGATTCAAGAAAGGGGTCAACCATTCTGTTCTCCGGACAGTCTGATGATCCTTCAACCGGTGGTTATGGCAGAACATTACCGGCCTATGTTTTGAATGGCGGTATTCTTCCACGTAAATACTGGAATAAGAAAATCTATGCTGATCCTGCTTACCGTGCATCTACAGGTTTAAGTGATAACCCTGAATGGATTAATAAACGGATTTTCCGTTATTCTGATGTGTTACTCATGGCGGCAGAAGCAAGCAATGAATTAACACAGGGTGCAACAGGAATTGGCTGGCTTAACCAGGTTAGAACCAGAGCAGGATTATCTGCACTTACTTATACTGATCAGGCTACATTAAGAACCGCTGTAAAACAGGAAAGAAGAGTTGAATTTGGTGTAGAAGGTGAACGCTTCTTTGACCTTGTAAGATGGGGTGATGCAGTTTCTGTTCTTTCTGGTCAGGGTTATACGAACAGATGCCGCTTTTATCCAATTCCTCAGCCGGCAATTGATAAATGCGGTGGAGTAATTATTCAGAATGTTGAATGGTAATTTTATTAGATCATTTTCTAAAAAAAGAAAAAAATGAGAAAGTATTTTCAAAAATTTTTACTTGTTGCAGGGGTGTTAACCATCGCTGCAGGATGCCAGAAAATAAAACGGCCAGCCTTGGGTAATTATCCCGTAGATGCAAATCCTCCCGGGGGACCGTTGAAATTTTATACTGCTTTTGATGGTGCAAGTACAGATGCACTGATGAATGCCGTAGACAGCATCAGAGCCAATTTCGCCAGCGTTAATCCTTTGACTTCAGTTGCCGGTATTTCCGGAAAGGCTGTACAGGGAAAAGATGGGGCTTCAATTAAATATTCAACTGCAAATGACTTTGGTGCCGCTACAAGTTTCACTATTGCGTTGTGGATGAAAAATACAGCACAGGCAGGACGTACTGAGTTTGTGTTTTCACTGGTTGATGATAAATATGGCTGGCACCACAGTTCTATTTTCTTATTAGTCGAAAATCAAACTGCAACAAATACAACGATGAAGTTGGGTTTAATGGATCAGTGGCTGGAAGGGACTCTTTCAAAACCGTTATTTGACGGCAACTGGCATCATATTGCATATGTGTATGACCAAACTACATCAAAGATGACTTATTATTTTGATGGAGCCGTTGTTGCTGGCATGAATGCTACTCAAACTGATGTAAAGAATGCTGGTAATCCAAGAGGGGCTGTTGATTTATCTGCAGCAAAAAATCTTGTATTAGGAGGATGGAATAAGCATGCTGGTTTAGCCGGTCCAACTGATGGTTGGATCAGTAGCTATACAGGTGCAATGGACCAGTTCAGATTGTATAGTAAAGCCTTAACGGCTACAGAAGTGAATGCACTTTTCACGGGTAAAAAGTAAACATGGCAGTTCTTTTTAGGTTATAATCATAAAGGGTTGCATTTCTTTGCAACCCTTTTTACTTTCCTTCGGTTCTTTTATATTTTAGCGATAATTTATTTGTCGATTCTTTAATCTTCTTTCCATATGCTTGTCTTAAAACTCAAAACCTTTGTTTTAATCACCATTGTTATTTTCATTTATTCTTCCTGCCGTAAGTCAGATAGCCTATTTACAAGTGTGTCTTCCTCAACAACCAATATTGACTTTGTGAATAAAGTAGAAGGAAAAGACCTTTTCAATATTTTATATTATTTGTATTTCTATAATGGCGGTGGTGTTGCAACGGGCGACATCAACAATGATGGATTACCGGATATTTATTTTACAGCAAATAGTAAAGGGAAAAACAAGCTTTTTTTAAATAAAGGTGATTTTAAATTTGAAGATATTACTGAAAAAGCAGGTGTTGCCGGGACGGCCGACTGGTGTTCAGGTGTTACCATGGTGGATGTAAATGGTGATGGCAGCCTTGATATTTATGTGTCGGCAGTAAGTCAGCATCACGGATTGAAAGGAAACAATGAACTTTTTATTAACAACGGTAACGGAACATTTACAGAAAGCTCACTGAAGTATGGTTTAAACTTTTCAGGCTTTACAACTCAATCTGCTTTTTTTGACTATGATCATGATGGTGATCTTGATTGTTACATTCTGAATCAATCGCAAAAGCCTAATTCAAATATTGTAGATACCAGCAACAGAAATAAATATGACAGTTTAGCGGGCGACCGGTTATACCGTAACGATGTTACCCTGACAGGAAGGTTTACGGATGTTTCCAAACAGGCAGGTATT
The DNA here is from genome assembly GCA_040081135.1 of Lacibacter sp. Taxonomy (GTDB): domain Bacteria; phylum Bacteroidota; class Bacteroidia; order Chitinophagales; family Chitinophagaceae; genus Lacibacter. The sequence goes on from JBEBHT010000090.1 coordinate 6,856, forward strand.
TACCAAAGCAATCTTGGTTATGGATTGGGATTGGCAGTTGCGGATATTAATAACGATGGATGGGATGATATTTATATTGGTAATGATTTTCACGAAAACGATTATTACTACATCAATAACGGCAATGCAACATTTACTGAAAGCGGGGCCCAGCACTTTCGCCATTACAGCCGCTTCAGTATGGGCAATGATGTTGCCGATTATAATAATGACGGACAGCTGGATATTATAACTGTCGACATGCTGCCACCCGATGAGAAAACATTAAAAACATATGGCAGTGACGAAAACCTTGATACCTATAAATATAAATTGATGGGTCATGGTTTTCAAAATCAATTTTCAAAAAACTGTTTACAGCGGAATAACGGAGACGGAATCAGTTTCAGTGAAACAAGTTTACAGAGTGGCGTATCAGCAACAGACTGGAGCTGGTGCCCTTTGTTTGCGGATTTTGACAACGATGGGAATAAAGATTTGTATATTTCAAGCGGCATTGTGAAACGACCGGTTGATTTGGATTATGTTCGGTTTGTATCTGATCTTATTATGAAAATGGATATAGACAAAACGAACAAGTTTGACAATATGGCTATAGAAAAAATGCCCGATGGGGCATCACATCCTTTTTTATACAAAGGAGATGGGCATCTCAGCTTTACTGATAAGAGTAATGAATGGGGAACCGGAAAGATGAAAGGTTATTTCAATGGATCTGCTTATGCTGATCTTGACAATGACGGCAATCTTGATCTGGTGATCAACTGCATTAATGCACCTGCAGTTATTCTGAAGAATAATACAAAAGGGAAAAACTCAATTGCTGTTACATTTAATGGCGATGGCTTTAACCGTTTTGGTGTTGGTGCAAAGGCTTATGTGTTTCAGAAAGGAATGATGCAGTACCAGCAATTAATGCTTACAAGAGGTTTTCAGTCTTCAACAGAAACACGTTTACATTTTGGGTTAGATTCATTAACCTCTGTTGACAGTGTACTTGTTGTATGGCCCGATCAGAAATACCAGGTCGTAAAAAATATTGCGGCCAATAAACCACTTGTCTTTTCGCAGAAAGCTGCAGCAGGTGTATTTAACTATTCCTCATTTTTTAAACCATCAGCCGCCACCTTCACTGATGTTACAAACAGTGTTAACAGTAAATGGAAACATAAGGAAAATGATTTTATTGATTTCAATGTGCAGTATCTAATTCCACATGCAGAATCTACACGTGGACCGAAGATTGCAGTAGCAGATGTAAACGCTGACGGTCTTGATGATTTTTATGCCTGTGCTGCCATGGGCCAACCCGGAGTATTAATGATACAGCAGAAGAATGGATCATTTATTGCATCTGATACTGCGTTGTTTGCAAAGGATGCAGTTTGTGAAGATGTGGATGCTGTTTTCTTTGATGCAAATGCTGATAAAAATATTGATCTGCTGGTTATAAGCGGTGGGAATGAAATGCCGCAAAAAGGCCGTTCACTTGAAGACAGGCTTTATCTGAATGATGGTAAAGGAAATTTTCAAAAAGCTGTGGGAGCGTTTAACAACCAGTATGAAAATAAAACCTGTGTTGCTGTTGCAGATGTTGATCATGATGGAGATATGGATATGTTCATCGGAAATTCTTCGGGTGCAACAAGCTATGGTGTTCTCCGGAATTCTTATTTCTATCTGAATAATGGAAACGGAACTTTCACAACAAAGTATGACAAAACAATTGACCTGAATGAATTGGGAATGGTTACAGCTGCTTCTTTTGCAGATGTGAACAAAGATGGATGGCAGGATTTAGTTGTAACAGGTGAATGGATGCCGCTTACAATCTTTGTCAATAAGAATGGACAATTTACTAAAACAGAAATACCTAACTCCACCGGTTTATGGCAGACGGTTTTTGTTACGGATATTAATGCTGATGGATATGATGATATACTGGCAGGCAACTGGGGACATAATTCAAAACTTTGGGATGGGAAAAAAGGTCCGCTGAAAATGTATGTAAAAGATTTTGACAATAACGGAGCTGTTGAACAAATCATGACCTATAACATTGATGGTAAGGAGTACACATTTCTTGCAAAGGATGAACTGGAGCGTCAACTGCCTGTATTGAAAAAAGCCTACCTCACATACAGTGAAGTGGCGGGAAAAACAGTTGACTATATGTTTTATGATTTGTTTAAAGATTACCGTGAATTTAAAGCAGAAACGCTGAGCTCTTCCTGTTTTGTAAATGATGGAAAAGGTGGTTTTAAAAGAATTGAGTTGCCCGAAGAATTACAAATGGCACCAGTCATGTCATTTGCACAGGTCAATAATCAGAATACAGCATCATGGATAGCCGGCGGAAATTTCTTTGGCGTAGTTCCTTATGAGGGTAGATATGATGCTTTGCAGCCAACAGTTTTTTCTTTTAATAAATCGGAAAACAAATTCAAATCATCTTCCATTATTCCTGATGTTAATGGAGAGGTGAGAGATATCAAATGGCTGAAAGGCAGAGGTGGATACAAGCTGATGGTTATTGCAAGAAACAACCGTGAACTCGTATTCATGCGCAAATAAAGCAAACATGTATTTAAATAAAAAGTAAGACAGAAAAGCAACCGATAAATAAAACCTGAATGAAAACAATTAAATATAAAAAAATGACAAACTCTTTTTTTCTGCTGGCAGCCCTTCTCTCAATATTGGGCAACTGTAACAAGCAACCGGATAATGGTGGCGGTGGTACTGTACCCAGCGGACCGTCAGTGAATTACTGGATCACAAAAGCAGATCAATCAGTTTTATTAAAAAAACAAACCACTGCACTCTCTTTTGGCGCAGCAGCAAACAATAATCAAACAATTGAAGTTGACAGTACCATAAAGTTTCAATCAATTGACGGATTTGGATTTTCCTTAACCGGCGGCAGTGCTTATCACATCAATAAACTCAGTGCATCTGAAAGGGCTTCTTTGCTGCAGGAGTTGTTTGGCAGTGCCGACAATTCTATCGGCATCAGTTATCTGCGTATCAGCATTGGCGCATCTGACCTTGATGCTTCAGTATTCAGCTATAACGATTTGCCGGCTGGACAAACAGATATTAATCTAACAAATTTCAGTTTAGCACACGATACGGTTGATCTTATTCCTGTGCTGAAGGAAATTCTTGCCATTAATCCCAACATTAAAATAATGGGTTCACCATGGAGTCCGCCTGTCTGGATGAAGGATAACGGCCTCAGTAAAGGTGGTAGTTTGCTTCCCCAGTATTATGATGCTTATGCCCGCTATTTTGTAAAGTATATACAGGCAATGAAAACAAAAGGAATTACTATTGATGCTATTACCATACAAAATGAACCATTGCATCCCGGCAATAATCCGAGTATGTTAATGCTGGCAGCAGATCAGGCAATTTTCATTAAGAATAATCTTGGCCCCGTATTTCAATCAGCAGGTATTACAACAAAGATTATCATCTACGATCACAATTGTAATAAACCCGAGTATCCGATTGCAATATTAAATGACCCCGATGCAAAAAAATATGTTGACGGATCAGCTTTCCATTTGTACGAAGGTGATATTGCTGCACTGTCTTCTGTTCACAGCCTTTACCCTGAAAAGAATCTTTATTTCACAGAACAATGGACAGGAGCCAACGGAACATTTGGCGGCGATTTGAAATGGCATACAAAAAATGTTGTGATCGGTTCTATGCGTAACTGGAGTAAGGTTGCATTGGAATGGAACCTGGCAAGTGATGGCGGTTACAATCCGCACACCCCCGGTGGATGTACCGAATGTAAAGGTGCATTAACACTCGATGGTGCCATCAACAGGAATGTAGGGTACTATATTATTGCGCATGCATCCAAATTTGTTCCTGCAGGTTCTGTGCGTATTACAAGTAATCTTACAACCAATTTGCAGAACGTGGCATTTCAAACTCCCGATGGAAAGAAAGTACTGATTGTGCTGAACGATGGAGGGATAGCCGTTGATTTCAATATTAAACAAAATGGAAAGATAGCTGCAACCAACCTGCCTGCCGGTACTGTTGCAACATATGTTTGGTAATACATTCAAAAATATAACAAGATGAAAAAAATTATTTACGGATTGTTTTTAGTGCAACTTTTTGCATGCAAAGAAACGAAGACTACAGAATCGGCAACAATGCCTTATTCTACCGACGGGAAAAAAGTAGTGGCTTTTACAACAGCCGACAGTTCTGCCTTACGGTTGACTGCTTCTGATACAGTTGAATTTAAAGAAAAGGGACAGCCATTTGAAAACGAAGTGATTGTTTTTGTTGACCCTGCGAAAACGTATCAATCATATTTTGGTATTGGAGCAGCATTAACTGATGCAAGTGCGGAAACGTTTTATAAACTGCCCAAGGAAAAGCAGGATGAATTTTTAAAAGCTTATTTCGATAAGAAAGAAGGAATTGGGTATACAGTTGCACGTACCAATATCAACAGTTGCGATTTCAGCAGTGATTCTTATACATATATTCAGGAAGGGGATAAGGAATTGAAGTCGTTCAATATTGAACACGACCGGAAATTTAAAATTCCTTTTATCAAAGCTGCCATGAAAGCGGCAGGTGGTAAACTGAATCTCTATGCAAGCCCATGGAGCCCGCCTGCATTTATGAAGGATAATAATGATGTATTGCATGGCGGTAAACTGAAGCCTGAATTTTACGGAAGCTGGGCGTTGTATTATACTAAGTTTATTAAGGAGTATGAGAAAGAAGGAATTCCTGTTTGGGGAATCAGTATTCAAAATGAACCGATGGCAACTCAGAAATGGGAGTCCTGTATTTACACAGATCAGGAAGAAAAGAATTTCTTAAAAAATTACCTGGGGCCTGTAATGGAAAAAGAAGGTTTGAAGGAAAAAAAAATCATTGGATGGGATCATAACAGGGATTTGCTGTTTCAGCGTGCAAGTACTTTATTGAATGATCCGGATGCGGCTAAATATTTATGGGGCATTGGGTTTCACTGGTATGAAACATGGAGTGGTGGTGAGCCGATGTATGATAATGTAAAACTGGTGCATGAAACATTTCCAGAAACCAACCTTATGTTTACAGAAGGCTGTAAAGAAAAATTTGACATGGCTAAAGTATACGACTGGAGCCTTGGCGAAAAATACGGCGCCAACATGATCAATGATTTTAATAATGGAATGACCGGCTTTACCGATTGGAATATTTTACTTGATGAAACTGGTGGGCCAAACCATGTTGGGAATTTTTGCTTTGCTCCTGTACATGGAAATACAAAAACCGGTGAACTTATTTTCACCAATGAATTTTATTATATCGGACATTTT
>JBEBHT010000482.1:0-2815 GCA_040081135.1 Lacibacter sp.
GCCTTACATTCATGTACTGAAGTTATAAAATTAACAGAGCTGAGTAAAAGATTTTCCATCTTTCCTTCGTTAACATTAAACTTATCAGAATTTTTAAAGTCGTAACCCAATAATTATATGACATGTCGGTATCTCTACAGTTAAAAAACCAGCATTTGCTCTGGCGGGCGGGTTTTGGCCCTGCCGTTGAGCAATGGAATGATCTTGCAAAAGGCTCCCCTTCTAAATGGTATGATGCATTGGAAAAAGCTTCCCGTAAAGAACCTATGCCACTAAAAGTGGCTGAGAATGTAGTGGAAGGTTTGATGAATGGAATAGATGGTGTTCGCAGAACGGAAATGAGCAAGGAGCAAAAACAGCAGATGCAGAAAAAGTCAAGAGAAGAGATCCGTAACCTCAACCTCGAATGGCTCGATGAAATGGTGAACAGTGAACAGCAGTTGAGGGAAAAATTAGCTTTTTTCTGGCATGGACATTTTGCCTGTCGTAACCTCAATGCGTTTTATCAGCAGGATTTAATCAATATCATCCGTAAGAATGCGTTGGGAAATTTCGGAACAATGCTGAAAGAAGTGAGTCGCAGTGCAGCCATGCTTGCCTTCCTCAATAACCAGCAGAACCGTAAACAAAAACCCAATGAAAATTTTGCCCGTGAGGTAATGGAGCTTTTTACCATGGGCAGAGGGAATTATACAGAGAAAGATATTAAAGAAGCTGCCCGTGCTTTTACTGGATGGCAGTTTAAAATAAATGGTGAATTTATTTTCAGGCCAAATCTTCATGATGACGGTGTGAAGACTGTTTTAAATAAAACCGGAAATTTCGATGGAGATGATGTGTTGAATATTTTACTGGAGCAAAAGCAAACGGCAACCTATATTACAACCAAACTGTACCGCTTCTTTGTTAACGATGAAGTGGATAAGGAAAAAGTAAAATGGCTGGCCGATCGTTTTTATAAATCAGGCTATGAAATTTCTGCGTTACTGAAAGATATTTTTACCAGCGATTGGTTTTATGATCAGAAGAATATTGGTACAAGGGTTAAATCTCCTGTTGATCTCTTAGTTGGCATCCGTCGGGCAATGCCGATGCAGATTGAAAATGAAGAAACACAATTGTATCTGCAAAAAATACTGGGACAGATCCTGTTTTATCCGCCAAATGTTGCCGGCTGGCCGGGCGGTTTTAACTGGATCGACAGTTCATCACTCATGTTCCGTTTACGGATTCCTCAGCTGATTGCATTCAAAGAAGCGTTTAACATTCGTGCAAAGAATGATGATGACCAGGAGATGGGTCGTATGCAGGCGGCAAACAAAACCGGAGGAAGAATTATTCAAACCACTATTCGCTGGGAACCTGCAATGAAAGAACTGGAGAAAGTGCCAAGAGAAAATTTATCAGCATCTATTGCAGCAATCATGTGGCAAACTGATGATTCAAAAATGAATAAAGTGATGCTGGAAAAATTTACCGATGCATCCAGCAGGGAGCGATATGTTCAAACGGCCATTATTCAATTAATGTGTACTCCGGAATACCAGATGTGTTAATCAGTATCATCTAAACAAAATGACTTATGTATTTCAAGCGTAAAGAATTTATACAACTCGGTTCACTGGCAACAGCTTCGGTTTTTATGCCACAGTTTTTAAAAGCATTTGAATCAGGCAAACTTGTACCACCGGGAAATAAAGTAACAGTGATCATTCAATTGAGTGGTGGTAACGATGGATTGAATACAGTGATCCCTTACAGGAATGATTTGTATTTCAGTAACCGTCCAAAGTTGGGGATACAAAAAACTGCAGCTTTATCACTGACTGATGAAGCAGGGTTACACCCATCACTCACGGCATTCAAAGAATTTTATGATGATGGAAGTCTGGGTATTTTCAACAGTGTGGGTTATCCCAATCCGGATAAAAGTCATTTTCGCAGCATGGATATCTGGCATACAGCCAGCGATAGTAAAGATTACTGGAACACAGGTTGGGTGGGCCGGTATTTAGATGCTCAATGTAAAGGTTGTGATAAGCCGACACAGGCATTGGAAATTGATGATGTGCTGAGTCTGGCATTAAAAGGCGATCAGATCAAAGGATTAGCATTGGAAGATCCACGCAGGTTATATAATACCAGCCAGGAAAAATATTTTAAAGAAATATTGGCGCAGCATAAGAACGATTCACATGAACAGCCGGTTGATTATTTATATAAAACAATGGCTGAAACCATTTCAAGTGCTGATTATATTTTCAAACAAAGTAAGCAACGCCCTTCTTCTGAAACCTATCCTAATTCTGATTTAGGTAAAGGGTTAAAAACAATTGCTTCACTCATCTTCAGTGAAATTAATACCAAAGTGTATTATATCTCACTTGGAAGTTTTGATACCCATATTAACCAGGAAGGACAGCAGAAACGTTTGTTTACTGATTTAAATGATTCGGTAAAAGCATTTGTAAAAGATTTGAAAAGTAATAACAGGTTCAATGATGTGTTGCTGTTTACTTTCTCAGAGTTTGGAAGAAGGGTGGCACAGAATGCAAGTGGTGGTACTGATCATGGAAAAGCCAACAGTATGTTTTTTATAGGCGGAGGTTTAAAGCAAAAGGGAATCTACAATCCATTGCCCGATCTTGCAAACCTTGATGATGGTGATGTGAAGTTTCAATTAGATTTTAAACAAGTGTACGCAACAGTATTGAACAAATGGCTGGGTGCTGATGCCGATCTTATATTGAAACAGCCAATCAAGCCTCTTGATTTTATTTAGAGTGAAACTTGTTTGTCGGGTTAGTTCTGCGTA
>JBEBHT010000483.1:0-2812 GCA_040081135.1 Lacibacter sp.
AACTGGGGAAACATCTTACGGAAAACCACGCAGAGTTGTTTACCTCTTATAACATCATCAAAGGCTTTTTAAATCTTACAGTAGCCGACAGTTACTGGATTTCAGTGTTGATGAGCAACTACAACAACCCGTCTTTTGGAAAAGGTGAAGCAAAAAATAAGAAGGTGATGATTGAATACTCATCACCCAATACCAACAAACCACTTCACCTTGGTCATTTGCGCAATAATTTTTTAGGATGGAGTACTGCAGCCATCATTAACGCCAATGGATATGATACAGTAAAGTCCTGTATTGTTAACGATCGTGGAATCCATATCTGTAAGAGCATGATTGCCTGGCAGCTTTTTGCAAATGGAGCAACCCCTGAATCAACTCAAACAAAAGGTGATCATTTTGTTGGTGATTATTATGTGAAGTTCAACGATGAATATAAAAAGCAGACAGAAGAACTGATTGCTGCAGGAATGAAAAAAGACGAGGCTGAAAAAGAATCTCCAATCATGAAAGCAACAACGCAAATGCTGCTCGATTGGGAAGCCGGTAAGCCTGAGGTAATGGAACTCTGGAAGGAAATGAACAGCTGGGTATATGCAGGCTTTGATGAAACTTACAAACGCATCGGCAGTGATTTTGATAAAATTTATTATGAAAGCAATACTTACCTGCTTGGTAAAAAAACAGTACAGGAAGGTTTAGCGAAGAATGTATTTGTACAAAAAGAAGATGGAAGTGTGTGGATTGATTTAACTGCAGATGGCCTGGATGAAAAAATAGTACAACGTAAAGATGGCACTTCTGTTTACATTACCCAAGATATTGGACTGGCACAACAGAAATATGATGAGTATAAAATTGACCAGAGCATTTATGTAATTGGTGATGAGCAGAACTATCACATGAAAGTGCTGCAACTCATTTGTAAAAAATTGGGGCTTCCTTATGCTGATGGCATCTTTCATTTGAGTTATGGAATGGTGGAACTCCCAACAGGCAAAATGAAAAGCCGTGAAGGAACTGTTGTTGATGCTGATGACTTACTTGATGAAATGGAAAATGTAGCTCAGCAAAAAACAGAGGAACTGGGCAAGGTAAAAGACTTCACTGCTGAAGAGTTGAAAGAACTGTACAAAACCATTGGACTTGGTGCATTGAAATTTTATTTACTTCGTGTTGATCCCAAAAAGAAAATGATCTTTAATCCTGAAGAATCAATTGATTTCCATGGTTACACCGGATCTTTCATTCAGTATACACATGCAAGGATCAAATCAATTTTACGGAAAGAAAAAGCAAGTGATCTGACTAAAGTTCAAAGTACAGTCTTATTACCATTGGAAAAAGAACTGCTGATTGAACTGGAAAATTATCCCGCAGTAATTGAGCAGGCTGGGAACGAACATGATCCTTCACATCTCGCCAATTATATTTACAACATTGCCAAAACGTACAATTCCTTCTATACTGAACACTCTGTCATGAAAGCAGAGAGTGAAGAAAAAAAGCAATTGCGTTTGTTCATTTGCGAACTTACAGCAAATGTTATTGCAAGTGGTATGAAACTGCTGGGCATTAACGTTCCTGAAAGAATGTAATTAGTCAATATTTAACCGCATTCCAACCATTGCCCTTCGGCCCATCATTGGCGCATAGTTATAAGATGGATCGAATGTATATCCATACGGATTATTTACCGGGTCATTTACACGTTTATCAAACGGATCTTCCGGACGAAGGATAGGGTTCTTCGGAATAAAATTGAGCAGGTTCTTTACACCTGCGTATATTTCAATTTTCTTACCCACACGTTTGGTTAGTTGTAAATTCGCTAATGTAAACCAGGGTGAAAATTCAGGACGGAAGTCATTAGGTACAACCGGTAATCGTTGAGGACCAAAAACTTTTCCCGTCAGGTCAATCGTCAGCTTCCATTTTGGAACTGAATAACTCACAGCATAATTTCCGGAGAATTTTGGCGCAAATAATTGCTGTTGTTTTACCAGCACATTCGTTTGATTCTTTTCTTTTGTAAATACATCCATCAATGTAATTCCGGCTACAATCTTCAAATGCTTTTTAAATGAGATATCTGTATTCAGTGTAAATCCTTTTGATACGGCATAACCGTCAATATTCTGATAGATAATTTTTTGAGGGTCGCTAATATAATCAGGAACAATTTTGTTGGTGAAATACGTATAGAACAAAGTTGCATCAACCGTAAAGAATCCGAAGGATGGTGTAAAGGTTGAAGTATAATTCAAATTACCGTTCCAGCTTTTCTCCGGGTTTAATGTTTCAGCAATCACCACTTCTCTTGCCCCACTTAATGCAGCATGATCTTCTGTAAATAAATTCACCACCCGAAAACCGTTACCAATACTTAAACGGATGATTTGATTTTGTGGCGATTGCCATTTCACAGCAATACGTGGTGATACAATTCCTCCATGCAGGCTGGTTAATTCATATCGTAATCCTCCCAGAAAAGTGAATTGATTGCTGAGCTTCAGTTCATCCTGAACAAATACACCCATCAATTTATTTACAGCAGGTTGATTCGTTGATCCATCGGGCTTTGCAGTAACAGGGGTATTATCATCATACCATGTAAACCTGTAAGGCAAACCGGCAATGATAGAATGTTTCCCCACTTCTTTACTCCATCTTAACTGCGCAAACACACTATGCTGTTTAGCGAAATACGGAATGATTCCATAATAAGAATTCTGATGATGAAAATTGTAAGAATATTCAAACAATAGTTTTTCAGAACCTGCTTTAATTCCATAGTTGCCAATTACCTCTACCC
>JBEBHT010000484.1:0-2805 GCA_040081135.1 Lacibacter sp.
GGAGTAATGATATCAATTCACAGAAGAAAGACCATTAGAGTTTCTGAAAAACACAGAAAAAAAGCTGTAAAAATGTATAATGCAAAACCTAATTTCTAAGGTAACATTAATGAATATCTTTTCCGGTCAGAATATAGTTTCATCCTTTGCAGGAATATTCTTTCATGCAACAATTATAAACTGTAACTCAGATTGTAGTGCCGTTGGCTGTTTGTTTAAGGCTTCTTAAATAAACATATTTAATAACAATACTCCTATTAGCCCGAGAATTGAAATGGTTGTTTCCATAATTGTCCAGGATAAAAACGTTTGTTTCAGTGAAAGATTAAAAAATTCTTTAAACATCCAGAATCCTGAATCATTTATATGTGAGCCAAAAACACTGCCCGTTCCTACTGCCAGTACCATCAACTCGGGTGATACTACACCTGATACCACAAGCGGTGTTACCACACTTGCTGCAGTAATACCTGCTACAGTTGCTGAGCCAATAGCAACACGTAACAGTGCAGTAATCAGCCACGCAAAAATTAACGGGGGCATTTGCCATTTACTGCTGAATGATGCAATGTATTGATCAGTTCCGCTATCCTGCAACACCTGTTTAAAAACACCGCCTGCAGTAATGATGAGTACAATCATTGCAATTCCGGAAATTGAATCATTCAGCCACTTCATGGTTGTTTCCATTGTTTTGCCTGCTCTTAAACCAAAATACCAGATGGCAAGAAAGACTGATAACAGCAATGCAATTGTAGGATCTCCAATAAATACAATTATTTTTTTGAGCAGAATATCGGGTAGAAAGCTGTTTGCAAGAACAGAGAGTGTAATTAATATTACAGGCAAAAGTCCGATGATAAAACTCGGAAAAGCTGCGGGTAAATTTTTTTCTGTTTTATCGTCAGATAAAAAAAAAGAATTTGCTTTAACTTCTATACCTTTTAATATGCGACCCAGTACAGGTCCTGCTAAAATTACAACAGGTATTGTTATGATCAATCCGTAAATCAATGTTTTGCCCATGTCTGCTTTAAACGAATTCACTAAGAAAACAGGACTTGGGTGGGGAGGGAGAAAGCAATGCGTTGTGGACAATGAAGCTGCCATTGGTATTGCTACATATAACAATGGCAGTTTTGCTTTACTTGATATGGAAAAAACCAATGGTACCAGTATTACAAAACCTGCATTATAGTACAACGGAATACCAATGAGGAAACCGGTAAGCAAAACAGCCCATTGAATATTTTTCTGGCCGAAACTGTTAATAAGAGTTGTGGAAATTTTTTCAGCAGCACCACCTTCCTGCAAAACTTTTCCCAGTATGGCACCAAGACAAATAATTAATGCAAGTCCTCCCAGTGTGTTACCAACACCTTTTTCAATTGATTTAATAATCAGCATTGGCTCCATACCAAGGAAGAGACCGGATAGTATGGCTACAATCAGCAACGATAAAAAAGGGCTTACTTTTTTATACGTTAAAAATATCTGGAAACAGATTGCAAGAAATATGACAAGTAATTCCATCGTTATTTTTTTAGAGTGGCCGGTATTGTTATTTTAAATTACCCGGAACACTTAATACAGCAGCTAATGCGGGTTTGGGTTGTTTCTTTCGATCCCATAATAACGGGTAGTTGGTACGGTTTGGAATAGGGTAATCGTTTTTCCAGTTCATTCCATCATGCACGCCCCATAATGTAACTCTTGCAATTTTATCTCTTCTGTTGTAAAAGATACGAAATAACTCTTCATAGCGCTTTGTCAAAAGCGTTTGCACACTATCCGGAAGCCCGTTGCGGTATGGATCAAGGAATGTTTTAAATTCTTCCAGTTGAAATTGTTTATCAGCCATTCCCTGTCCAATGATTTGTCCCTCTTTTGTTAAAGGCAATACATCTACATCCAGCTCTGTGATCATTACTTTCATACCACATGCAGCATAAGCATCAATTGCAGCTTCAATGTATTCTGTTTTGGGATAATTAAGTCCCCAATGGCCCTGCATACCCACACCATCAATTCGTATACCTTCTTTTTGTAACATTTTTATCATGCGTACAATGCCATCTCTTTTTGAAGGTCGCCATGCATTAAAATCATTATAGTAGAGTTCTGTACCCGGAGCAAACTCACTGGCAAACTTAAACGCATACTTTACCAATGTATCGCCATTGCCAAACGCATTCACCCAGGAAGTAGGGCGGTAGCTGCCATCGTTATCTATTACTTCATTTACTACATCCCATGCATGCACTTTACCTGCATATCTACCAGCAACTGTTTTAATGTGATTACGGAGTCGTTCCAGTTGTTCTTCTTTAGAATTTGGTTTTCCATTTGCATTTGTAAAAAACCAGGCAGGCACCTGGTTGTGCCAGACTAATGTGTGGCCTATGATGAACATTTTATGCTGTTGACCAAATGCAACAAACGCATCGGCCGGGCCAAAATTGAAAACGTTGGGCTGCGGATTTATTAATGCAGCTTTCATTGAGTTCTCTAATGTAATACTGTTGAATTGGCTGATAACAATATTCTGTGAGGCTTTGTCAGCTCCTGAAACAATTGGGTCCGACACTGCAACACCCATTAGAAAAGCGTCTTTATAAACGTCTTTCAACAGCTGGCCTTCGCTGATTGTTTTAGTTGTTTTTTTAGACTCACTGCAGCTGTTTAACAGAATTGCAATGGCAAACAAAACGAATGTAAATTGTTTCAAAGTAGTTGGTTGGTTTGTAAACTGAATGTATTCTTTTTTTAAAACCGTTTATTATTTTACAATGTTCATTAATGTGC
>JBEBHT010000091.1:0-12136 GCA_040081135.1 Lacibacter sp.
TTCCCCTGTACCATGTTCAGCTTTAAATTTCGTTGAACCATTTTACCCTGCTGCTGCTGCCCCAAACCATAAATAGCTTCCTCTTTATCTAAAACATAATCCTGCTCAATGTTATAGGTACTGCTGCCGGCATCATTAAATGGTTTAAAGGGAGTGCCATTTTCTTTTTCATTTAAAAGCACTGTACCTGAATTGGTATAAAAACTTATTGCGCCAGAGGTAAGATTACATTTTACAATCAGCTTCTCGCTTTTTACAGTAAGCAAACTGGCCTGCTCCTTTATATTTAATTTTACCTGTTGCGGTGCTGCAATAACAGAAAGACTTTTCTTATTGAAGAAAGTACCCGCCGGAGATTTAATGATTCTTACCGTTGATGCGGTGTAGAATTGAATTTCAACATCTACATTGTTGATGGTTGTTTTTATTCCTTCATTTGCTTTTTGCCAGGTTTGTGCCTGGCTGGTAGCTACCGCAAAAAGAAGCACTAAAAGAAGATGTAGTCGCATTATACTTGTTTAAATGATTAGATATCTTATTTAAAATTTACTTATTGAACTTCCACCAATCAAAGTAGAAAAGGTCTTTCTCACCTTTAAAGACAAAGAATAGATCATGAACGCCTTTAACATTTTTAACCGGTGCCGAAATGGTTTTCCAAACATCACCTTCGGCCGAAGTTTTAACATCAACAATGCCTATCACAGGACCATCCATTCTATCTATACGGATCTCTATTTTTCCGCCATACAAACTGGCAACATTCACTTCTACAGCAGATGCTCCATTTAAAAAGTCAACACCTTTAACTTTAATATAATCACCGTTGTTAATGGAGGTTACATAAAGCCTGTCTGCAATTTTTTTTCCTTTATTCCACGATACATTTCTTTCCCATTCCGTAGCAGCTTCTGTTTTAACGCCTTCACTGAAAGCAATGGTTTCAGCTTCAGTTTTTTTATATGGATCAAGCGTACCCAATTGTTTTACATCTTTTGACCAGAAGGGTAATTTTGGAATGGTGCCATCTGCCTTGTACGTTATTTTCTCTAACCCTATCGAACGTCTTTCATAATGTTTAGACATGGTCCGTTTCAACATTTCATAATTTAAACCAAATACATAAGATTGCCCTTTATAATCAACAATGCCCGGGTGATTGCCGTTTGATCGTTTATCGCCATCCATAATCATCCCTTTATAAATCCATGGGCCCGTTGGTGAATTGCTCATAGCATAACCGATCCCTTCGGGACAACAGGTAGATGCATATGCCATATAATAATGACCATTGCGTTTATAAGCCCATGGGCCTTCCTGGTAATGGAATGGATCTGGCTGACCTTTTATTTTTGCAAAAGATGAATCCTTTACAATGCTGCCCGAATAAGAGATCATATCCTCATTCAGTTTTACATAATATAAATTTGGATTGCCCCAATACATATACGCCTGCCCATCGTCATCTATTAATATAGTTGGGTCAATATCGTCTGTGCTGTTTTTAACCAGTGGCTTTCCAATAGGGTCTTTAAAAGGCCCATAAGGACTGTCACCAACAAGCACACCAATACCCAATCCATTTGGTACGGGGCAATACAAATAAAATTTTCCATTCCGGCGAATGCATTGTGCAGCCCATGCACCATTATCAGTATTTACCCATTTAAAGTTTTTTAAAGATGCTACTACTCCGTGGTCTGTCCAGTTTACCATATCAGTTGAGCTATAGAGCAGCCAGTTATACATTTCAAAACCAAAAGCATCATCTTCATCTTGCCCTACATAAAGAAACACGGTATCGTTATATACCATTGGTGCAGGGTCGGCCATAAATTTTGTTTGAATAATGGGATTTTGTGCATTACATAAAATGCACCCCACCGCAGCCATCACTGTAAATATTTTCCTTGTCATTTATTATAATTGTTCTAACATTATTCTGTTACTGTCACTTTAACGCCCAGAAGCGTAAGCATTTGTTCCGCATATCTTTTTCCCAGCATCCTGTAACCTTCTGCTGAGAAATGCAGATTGTCTGGAGCATCGGGGCAACCGGCAGATGATATCACGTAAGAGTTCTTTATCATTTGCGGAAGCGTTGCTATAATTTTATTCATACCTGCACAAATACCGCCCTGGTCTGCATTCACCGTTTCTCCTGCCAGTAACGGAACTTTTTTTGCTTTCAGGTGCAGGTCCTTTAAAAGATTATCGTACACCAATTTTACTTTTTTGGTCCAGAGAGAATCATTGGGATTTGATTCGCCCTGGTGTAATAATATTCCTTTAATAACACCATCCTTCTGTGCAATTTTTGCCAGCTCTACCAACCGTGCATAAGGATTACCATCATATGCGTTAATCATGCCGATCATCCATTTAGGAGCAGTGGTTACATACGATTGATAATTGTCTTTGTCAAACAATTCAATTTTACAACCACCAACCGCTACATTAATAATACCTATTCTTACATCTTCTGGAAGATTGGCAACAAGTGTTCTGCCAAAATAATCTGCAGGTGTAAGACCTGTTTTACACCTGCTTAATGGCGGCACTGCGGTGTACCAGTTTCCTTTGGTTCGTTTCAGATCAGGACAATCAACAGCCTGCAATACCCAGAACCTTGGATCCACATCAACAGTATCCTGCGGTTGAATTCTTGCATTGCCCTCCATATTGGATTGTCCAAAGCTGAGGAAGATATAAAATTTCTTATCCTGTGAAAATGATGCCAAACACGCAAACATTAATACAGCCACTATCAGTAATGTTTTTATTTTCATGTTCTCTTTTTAGTAGTATCAACTTTTTACTGTACAGTAATTTTTATCATTTTTAAATCTTTTACAGCAGAACTGTTGCCATACCATAATTCATAGTCACCGGGTGTTACATCCATCTTTAACGTTTTACTGTTGTAAAACTCAAACGCAGATGGGTGTAAATCGATAACGGCATTCACTGTCTTACCGGCAATCACTTCTGTTCTTTTAAATCCACGCAATGTTTTTATAGCACCGTTTGTGTCGTTTACTTTTTTAACATACAGCTGTACTATTTCTGTGCCGTTTCTTTTACCTGTATTGGTAACAGGAATTGTAACAGCAATACTTTCATCTGTTTTAATTTGTGTTTTATTCAACTGAGCATCTCCTATTTGGAAGCTGGTATAGCTTAAGCCATAACCAAATTGGAAAAGCGGTTCAGCAGTCATGTACCTGTATGTTCTTCCTTTCATTGAGTAATCTTCAAAATCAGCCAACTGAGTTGTGTCTTTGTAAAAAGTAATGGGAAGTTTGCCGGAAGGATTGTAATCACCAAACAAAACATCGGCAACAGCCTGTCCGCCAGATTCACCACCATACCATGCCTGTAATATAGCATCGCAGCTTTGCGTTTCGGGCACCATGCCAATTGCAGAACCGGAGCAGTTAACAAAAATTACTTTTTTACCTGCTGCTTTCAATGCCTTTAAACAATTGCGTTGTACCAATGGTAATTCAATATCGGTACGGTCGCCGCCTTTAAAGCCCGGAAAGTTCACCGGCATTTCTTCACCTTCCAATAAGGTTGAAAGCCCCCCAACAAAAACAACCACATCTATTCCTTTCAGTTTATTTATAAGAGCAGTAAAGTCTATATCCAGTTCCTTACCAAAATCAAATTCAAGATTGGCCTGCCAGTTATTTAATTGTGCATACCTGATTTCTATTTGATAGGTTTTTCCTTTTTCAACGTTGTAAGCAATTCTTGAAGGAAGCGTACGCCAGTTGTTATACCGTGCAAGTGATTTACCATTTACAAATAATTCGAAATAACCGGTTGCACCAGCTTTAAAAACGATTTCTTCTGTTTCGGGTGCTGTAAATTCAGTTTCGTATTTGGCAGAGAAGGCTACCAGTTTAACACCTGATGCAAATTCATGATCGCCTGCAGTTGTAATTTTAAATGGATTGGAAATCTGGTCTGTTATAACAATATCACCGGTACGTTCACGATTGTTCCAGTAGCTTGCTTTAAATCCTTTCTTACCCGCTGCTGTTGTTTTCGAAAAATAACTTTGCGTTACTTTGTTCTCTACCGCATCACAGGCCTTATCATATAAAACACTAATTGCAGGAAGTTTAGACTTGATTCCATTCAGAATAGAAATTGTTCTTACAGGTGTACCATTATAATTTCCCCACAACATAGGTTCGTTATCGGCATTAGGACCAATGACAGCTATTTTCTTTGAAGATTTTTTTATTGGCAGTACAGCGTTTTTGTTTTGCAGTAATGTCATTGATTCAAGCGCCATATTCAATGCCAGTTTCCGGTGCTCATCATTGTTTACGATTGACATGGGAATATTTGCCCAGGGTACAATAGCATTATCGTCAAAATCGCCTAAATCAAAACGGCCAATCAATACTTTTAGTAAATGACTGTCCACTTCTTTTTCTTTTATTAATCCTTTGGCTACTGCTTCGGGTAATTTTTCATAGGCATATCCCTGCCACACACATTCAACATCAGTACCTGATAAAACTGCTTTCGATGTAGCGTGAACAGCATCGGAAGAAGTTTTATGACTGGTAAAAAAATCTGTTACAGCACCGCAATCAGAAACTACCACATATTTAAACCCCCACTCTTCACGAAGGATTGTTTGCAGTAAACGGGTGTTACCACAGCAAGGCTCATCATCTAAACGTTGATAAGCACACATCACCTGGCGAACATCAGCATCCTGCACCAAAGATTTAAATGCAGGTAAATAAGTTTCCCATAAATCTCTCGGGTTAATGTTATTCAAATTCAATGTATGCCTGCTCCACTCTGGTCCTGAATGTACAGCATAGTGTTTGGCACATGCTAAGAGCTTACGATATTTTGCATCTGCCGGTCCCTGCAATCCTTTAACAACCGAAATACCCATTCTTGAAGTGAGGTAAGGATCTTCGCCATAGG
Organism: Lacibacter sp.; assembly: GCA_040081135.1. Taxonomy (GTDB): domain Bacteria; phylum Bacteroidota; class Bacteroidia; order Chitinophagales; family Chitinophagaceae; genus Lacibacter. The sequence continues at coordinate 4,960 of JBEBHT010000091.1, forward strand.
TTTCCTGGCCACGTCCCCAGCGGGGATCACGAAATATATTTACATTGGGTGTCCACACAGAAAGACTTAAGAAACGCCTGTTTTCTTTTCCGTTTCTGAGTGCATCATGATATTTTGCACGGGCTTCATCAGAAGTTGCATTGAATATTTTATACACCAAAGAATCATCAAATGATGCAGCCATACCAACTGGCTCAGGAAAAACAGTTACGTTATCATTGTTTGCCAACCCATGCAATGCTTCACTCCACCAGTTAAATTTCTTAATGCCCAGTCTTGGTATTGCCGGTGACTGATCAAACATCAGCGATGCTTTTTCTTCTAAAGTTAATCTTGAGATCAGATCTTTAGCCCTTTCTTCTGAACTTAATGCGGGGTTTTGATAAGGTAGTTGCTGAGCAACTGCAATTGCAGCGGTAAAAAACAGGCAGCAGCTAACAAATAAAATTCTTACAGTTCTTTTTTTCATCCTCTGTTGTTTAAATCATTTTTATTTGAAAAGAATTTGTGCAAAATTGTAAATATTGTTTCGCCACACAGGCCATGTGTGACCGCCGGGGTATTCACTATAGGTATATTTAATTTTCACCTCATCTAATTTTCCCAGCATAACCTGTCCATTCTTCCAGGCGATATCTTCCTTACCTCCTTGTGAAATCCAGAATGATTTTAAATTATTATTGACCATCACTGTATTTTCCTTCAGGAAAGTATATTGTTTATCGCTGATGCTGTTCATCATCGGTACTATCCAGCCTGAGCTAAATACGCCGAGGTAAGAGAATTTATCTGTGTTGTTAATTCCCGTATAGAGTGTATGCATACCACCCAGCGATAATCCTGCCATGGCACGGCTATTGGCATCTGTTAAAGTGCGGTAATTTTTTTCAACAAAAGGAATGACCGCTTCTTTCATTTCCCGTTCAAATAATTTTAATGAACTTTCAATACCACCTGTACTAAAGCCACCTGCACCAATGTTTGCATCGGGCATAACAATCAGCATCGGTTTTGCTTTGCCTGCAGCAATAAGGTTATCAAGAATGAGATCAGTTTTACCCTGTGTAGCCCAACCGGTTTCATCTTCGCCACCACCGTGTAAAATGTAGAGTACAGGATATTTTTCATTTACTGCAGAATCATACGCAGGCGGCGTGTAGATATAAAACTGACGCCAAGAACGGGTAACAGGAGAAAAATATTTTTTTATGCGGATATCGCCATGTGGCACATTTCGCATTGCATAATATGCACCTCCGCTGAATGGAATTTCTATACCGCTGGCCATACGGCCCATTCCATAAAAGGATTTACTGGCGGGATCTGCAACAGCTACACCATCTATCAATAATGAATAATAATGAAAACCTTCGCTGATGGAATCTGTAGTTATTTTCCAAATACCATCATTGTCCTTAACCAAATCATATTTCTTACCCAAATCAATTTGTACTTTTTTGGCATCAGGTGCTTTGATGTTAAATATCACACGGCTGTCTGTTGTTATTTGCGGATAGGGAGCATTGCGGATATTAGATGGTGCTGGTGCGCCTGCAACCGGATACTTTGAAAAAGTGGATGGATCAACCGGTTTAAAAATTAATTGTGAAAACATGAACAAACCATTCTTCCACACTTTAAAATCATGTACGCCCGGTTCAATAAAATAAATATGCGGAACATCATTCTTAACTAAATAATCGTGCAGTCTTTTACTGAATGAAATCAATCCATCACTTGCACCGCAGGACATATACAATAATTTTATTTTTTCTTTAGCTGCTGCAATATCAGACACCAATTCCTGTGGCGTTTTGGTATTGGGTGCCGATGAAAACCCACCGATCCATGCAAACTTGTCTAAATTGCCCAAACCAAAATTTAATGATTGTCCACCTCCCATTGATAAGCCTGCAACAGCACGGTGTTCTCTGTCATTAAAAACAGAATACTTCTTTTCAATAAACGGAATAAGGTCATTCAACAAATCTTTTTCAAACGTTGCAAATGCCTGTACTTTATCCTGCGCCATCATATTGCCTCCTGCCCGGTCGTCCTTCATGGCTCTTCCGTTTGGCATTACCACAATCATCGGTTCAATTTTTCCATCGGCCAAAAGGTTATCTAAAATAACCTGCGGTTGTCCGCCATTCAGCCATTCTTTCTCATCACCGCCAATTCCGTGAAGCAAATACAATACAGGATATTTTTTTGTTTTAGAATATCCCGGTGGCGTATAAATTAAAGCCCGTCTTTTACTGTCAACTGTTTTTGATGTGTATGTAATGGTATCAATAATGCCATGAGCGATATTGGCACGAACCGTATCAAAACCCATTGACGCCGGCTTTACCGGCTCCTGCGCAACAGCAGATAGATTTAAAAGAAATGCAGCAGCGATAACAAAAAATAACTTCTTCATATTTGGTAACTTTTAAAGTGCAATTGTTTTTGAATAAATATTAATTCGCCTGCGGTTGTATAATCTGGTACCTGCCGCTAAGGTGCATCAGACTGAACAAGTACATCAATCCATCATAATAAGGATCGAAGTAACCATCTTCATAAGGTTCCAGCTTCGCATTCCAGATAGCGTTTACAAAATCAAAATTTTTCTTATCCTTTGTAATCAATGATGTTGTTGCAGCGGTAGATACTAAACCAATTGAATGCCGCAGTTTTTTTACTGGACCGGCCTGAAGAATAAAATCGGGTTTACTGCCATCTGTGTTAAACTGATCATCATAACTTTCCAACCCTTTTGAGCGGAGAAAATTTTGAAAACGTTTTGCATAATCTTCCTGCCAGGCTTTGTCCTTTCCAAACCAAACATAATCCATAGAAATATTCATTGGTACACGCCATGAATCGTAACGAAATCCGGGTGGCATCCATCTTGTAGCATGAGGCTGCCCGCTGAATTCTGTATAATCGGAATTTAATCCGGTTACAGGATGACAGGCCCTTTGTAAAAATGCACGGGATGTATCTGCACAATCTTTATAAAATTGTTCATGCCCATCTTTCGCATACATTACCCATACTTCATAGAAAGCAGGTAAATGGTAAGAAGGATCGGTCCATTTATAATTGTTGCCCTCCGGTACAAATGTGATTTGTTTATGTTCTGTATTGATGAGGTTGAAAATATTTCCGGTGCCATCTTTCTTCCACATGGCATCCAGGATTTTTCTGGCTTCAGCATAATAATCAATGCCTGTATTGTTGCCCCACCTGTTTGCAGCAAAGAGTAAACCTGTAACAAAATACAATTCACCATCAGAGGCTGAGCCTTCTGAATTTTTCTTCATCGTTTTTGGATTGATGCTCCATGCAAAATATCCCTCCCTGGGTCCGGACTGATGCTGGGTATATTTTTTTGTCCATCGCCAAATCCGGTCAAACACATCTTTTTTATTCAGTTGCACGGCCACCATCATTCCATAGGAAAGACCTTCACTTCTTGCATCATGATTTTTTATATCAGAAACATAGGCCATAGAGTCTTCCACTGCAAAATAGATTCCTGCAGGGCTTTCAAATAAATCTTTATATGCCTTTTCAACTTTTGCATCAATATCAGCCTGCTTATAACCGGCTTCTTTAAAAACATTCCTGTATTTGATTGATGAAGCAACCGAAGCATTCTTAGTTGACTTTCTTTTCTGTTGTGCCGAAACTATTACCGGCGAAACGGCATATACAAAAAAGAATATTACCCCGAAGACATACAAACCGTACTTAAACTTATTTTGATTTTGTTCCTTCATGATACATTATGGCAATCAGCCGGTATTCTTAATTTTTAAATAAAAGTGGTGCCATTTGATAAAGACTACGACGCCATGTTTGAAACTCATGTGCCGTGCCCGGAGAAATATAAGTACCAACATTATAGCCGGCTGCTTTCAAATCTGCTTCAACTTTAGGAAGAGCATCAGCCCCACGGGTTTCTTTACTACCATAGGTTATAAATATTAACTTCGGCTTCATCTTGCCTTCTAAATCTGCCGGAGTATAGTTACCACCACTTAATAATCCCCAGTAACCAAACACTTCTGGTTTAGCCAATGTTACCATTTTTGTTTCTGCACCGCCCATTGAAAGACCTGCCATAGCCCGGCCTTCTCTTTTGGCTATTGTAAGAAAATGTGCATCAACATAAGGCACCAGCTCATCTAGCAATACGGTTTGAAAACCATTATTTGCAAGTATGCTGGCCATGCCACCGCCAGCAGAAGCACGAGTTATGCTATCTGGACGAGCACCAGGAGCTAAATTACCAGTAGGAGGGCGTGGGCCAAAGCCGGGTCTGCCACCAGTATTAGTCATACCATAAGTCATTACAATGATAAAAGGTTTTATTCTACCTTCTGCAATCATATTATCCATAATCAGGTTTGCCTTTCCTTGAATACCCCATGAAGTTTCATTTTCACCCCAACCATGTTGCAGGTACAATACGGGATATTTTGTTTTGCCTTTTTCATAACCCGGGGGAGTGTAAACAAATGCAACCCGTGATGTGTTGGTGCTTTTTGAAGGAAATAATATTTGTTGCATATTTCCGTGTGGTACATCTTTCAATGCATAAAAATCCTGGTCCTTCGCAGGTATTTCAATGCCACTTTCCCAACGTTGTGAGCCATAGAAAAATCCTGTTCCGGGATCATTAAAAGTTGCACCGTCTACTCTAATGCTATAATAGTGAAATCCTTCATCCATTGGCCCTGCAGTGGTGCCAATAAAATAACCACTATCAGCTTTGACCAGCTTTGTTCCTCCCTGGCCGCCAAGGCCCAGGGTTACTCTAACACTATCAGCATTTGGCGCATGTATTCTAAACCTCGCATACCCTTGTGAATTTACCTGTGGATATTGCTGAAACGGCTGATTAAAAGCAGAAGGTTTAAAATCTTCTATTATGGCAGGTTGTGTTGTTTGGGCAAAACAGGTACTGCCTGCTAGCATGGATGCTATTGCAATCGCTAAAAATTTGTTACTCATTTTGTCTTTTTAAGTTGGTTAAAAAATTATTTAAATATTTCCTGCAGTGTTGTTGCGAGGTATTGTTTGCAATTCATCCAGGTATGCCCACCCGGAACGAAATAGGGTTTAACATGAATGTTCTTTGCAGCAAACATGGCCAGGTTTTTTTGTACGCTTTCATATAAAAAATCTTCTGTACCCACACTGATCGTAAACAACTTTAACTGTTTATTCATTGCAGCTGCATCGGGTTTCCAGTCAGTAAAATTTTTCTGAAATTCTTCAGTGGCGGTATAAGGTGCGTAAGAACACACATAAGCAAACTTATCAGTATTGGTTAAACCGATATTTAATGTTTGTCCGCCACCTACAGAAAAACCAGCCACTGCACGATTTTTACTGTCTGTCAATACAGGATAACTGGATTCAATAAACGGTATAATATCTTTGACAACATCTTTTGTAAAATCAGGCATTGGTTTGGGTCTTACATTTCCATAAGGCATTACAATAATCATTGGCACAGCCAACCCTTTTGCAATGAGGTTATCTGCAATTAAATTGGCATGCCCAACTTTAGTCCAGGTTTCTTCCGTGTCAGAACCGCCATGAATTAAATACAAAACAGGATATTTCTTTTTTGCATTGGCATTAAAACCCGGTGGAGTGTAAACAAGCAATTGCCTTGTCGTACTCAGTGTGGTTGATTTGTAATTCTGGTAACTTATTTTTCCATGTGGCACATTTTGTAAAGCATGAATCAGTGGTTCATCGCCGGGGATATCCACGATACTGCGTTTAAATCTTTCATTGGCAAAAATATAACTGTTGTTGGGATCGGCCAGTTCAATACTGTCCACCATAAAACTGTAAGGATAAATGTCAGGCTTTACCGGCGGCACAGTAATACTCCATATACCGGATGTATCTTTTGTCATACCAACAGGTCCTTTCAGGAACTCTCCCCGCAACGTTACTTTTTGTGCTGTGCGTGAATAATAACGGAAAGAAATGCTGTGGTCGGCATTAACCTCTGGTGAGTTAAGTGATGGTGGTCGCTGGGCAAGAGTAACATTTACAGATATCATAATACACAGCAGATAAAAAAAACGTTTCATTGTTTCTTTATTTAAAGAGTAATTGTGCAGTTTCGTTCACGTAAGTTTTTACATTCATCCAGGTGTGTCCACCACCGGTAATAAGCGATTTATGATGGATGTTTTTTGATTTCAGGAAATCAATAAACTCAACGGCGGGTTTGTATAAAAAATCTTCATTGCCAACACTTACCCAAAGCAGTTTTAATTCTTTGTTGGTTTTGCCGGGGTTTTCATACACATGTTTAAAGTTGCTTTCCATTTCAGGTGTAGATAAGTAGGCACTGTAACAGCAAATCCAGGCAAACTTATCCATGTTGCCAAATGCTGTACGCAATGTTTGACCACCACCTCTCGAAAAACCTCCGATAGCCCTGCTCTCCCGGTTGTTGATACAGCGGTAATTTTTTTCGATGTATGGAATAATTTTTGAAACCATATCTGTTTCAAAAAGTTTTGCTCTTTTTATTGCATCCTCCCCATCTCTTGATACAATGTCTGAAGGTTTGGGATTGCCTTTCTGCTCTGCAATCCGTGCCATTGGATTTCCATAAGGCATCACAATAATCATTGGCACAGCTTTATTTTCAGCAATCAGGTTATCCAGAATAAAGTTTGTACGACCTACTTTAAAAAAAGTTTCCTCCATATCAGTAGTGCCGCTGATTAAATAAAGCACCGGATATTTTTTTGTTGGGTTTTTATCATAGCCAGGCGGAGTATAAACAACCAATGAACCGGTTGAACCTTCAACAGATGGATAATATTCATAAGTAACTGTGCCATGGGGCACATCTTTTATGGCATGTACCAGGGGTGTATCTGACTGCACATCCACCAAACTTGCTTTAAAACGTTCATTGGGGAAAAATGAAACATTGGCGGGATCCATTACTGTTACTCCATCTGCAATGAAACTATATGGATAAATATCAGGTTTTACCGGACCAACAGTTACACTCCAGATACCAATTGAATCTTTCGTCATTGGTACTTGTGCTGCTCCAAACTGACCGCCTCCAAGCAGAACCTGTTTAGCAGAAGGTGCCATGTAACGGAAGGTTACTTTTTTATCAGGCAGTACCTGTGGA
>JBEBHT010000485.1:0-2803 GCA_040081135.1 Lacibacter sp.
GTACGTGGTTTTAATGAGTGTTTGATCATGTATATTCTTGCAGCTTCTTCACCGAATGAACGGTACCAGGTGAGCTCCGCAGTATATCATCGTGGATGGGCAGAAAGTAATTTTTTCAAAAACGGGAAAGAGTTTTACGGAATTAAACTGCCATTGGGTTTTGATTATGGCGGTCCTCTTTTCTTTTCACAATATTCTTTTGTTGGATTAGATCCAAGAGGGTTGAAAGACCGATATGCAGATTACTGGGAGCAGAATAAAAATCATACACTGATCAACTATACTTACTGTGTTGATAACCCGAAAAAATTTAAAGGCTATGGTGAAAATTGCTGGGGTTTAACAGCCAGTGATACCTATGATGGATATAATGCGTTTTCACCCACTAATGATTTTGGAACAATTACTCCAACTGCTGCATTGAGTGCATTCCCTTACACACCCGACTATTCAATGAAGGCGCTAAAACATTTTTATTATGATTTAGGAGATAAGATATGGAGTGAGTATGGTTTTGTGGATGCATTTAACGAATCAAAAAACTGGTATGCCACATCGCACCTCGCAATTGATCAGGGACCGATTATTGTGATGATTGAAAATTACAGATCCGGGTTGTTGTGGAATTTATTTATGAGCTGTCCGGAAATAAAAGTAGGATTGAAGAAACTTGGATTTGTGAGCTCTGCGGTTAAGTAATGAATAAGCCGTGTCAAGTGAGATCAGGCTTGACATAAAAATGAATGAACGTTTTATAAATGCCTGCCAATGCATAAGTTTTTATCTACAGGAAAGAAATTAAAAGCCAGACAGTCTGTCCTAGTGGTATTGGCTATAGTCGTTTGTGTAGTTGTGTTTGCGAGGTGTAATGATGCGGAGGAAGTAAAAGAAGATGTGCAGGAAGAAGTTAAACAGGAAGATATAGGCGGAGTTAAGTTTGAAGATTTTGCAGGAGAACAGAAATGTGCAGGCTGTCATAAAGCTGTTTATGAAACTCATATACAAACAGCCCATTTTGCAACGGCACAAACTGCTGAAGAAAAAAATATTCATGGCAGTTTTAAAAAGGGAAGAAATGAGTACGCCTACACACCCGATATTGTTTTAAAGATGGAAAAAAGGGACAGTGGTTTATTCCAGGTTGCTTATTTTAAAAAGGAAGAAAAAAAAGCAATGCGTTTTGATGTTGTCATCGGATCGGGTGTAATGGGACAATCTTTTTTAACATGGAGGGAAAATAAATTGTTTCAGCTACCCATCACTTATTTTACAGCAGCCGACCGATGGTCGAATAGCCCGGGATTTCCTTCCGGAAAAGTGATGATCGACCGGCCGATTACTTCACGTTGCCTTGAATGTCATGCTTCATTTGCTGAAGGAATTGCTGGTCCGGCAATGGAGCCAACTGAATTCGATCATAAAAAAATGATGCTTGGTGTAACCTGTGAAAAATGTCATGGACCTGCGGCAAAACATGTTAGCTGGCAAACAGAAAACCCGAAGGAAAAGAAAGCAAAGTTTATTGTGAATCCTGCTTCGCTATCCAGACAGCTGCAACTGGATGTGTGCAGTTACTGCCATGGAGGTAATATCGAAAAAACAAAACCATCTTTTCAGTTTACAGCAGGTAAACTTCTCAGCGACTATTTCAAAATTGATACTTCAGTAATTGATGTGGCTAACAGCGGGAATATGGATGTACACGGCAACCAGTATGGTTTCCTTAAAGCAAGTAAATGTTTTCAGAAAAGTTTAACCATGACCTGCAGTACCTGTCATAATACACATGCAAACCAGCGTGGAAAAACTGAATTATTTTCACAGAAGTGTGTGGGTTGCCATAATACTGCTGAAGCAAAATTTAAAACTCCTGCACACAGCCAGGTAATGGCCATTCAAAAAAATTGCATCGATTGTCATATGCCTGCACAACCATCAAAAGCTATTGCAGTGAACCTGGAAGGAGAAGAAGTGCCGAGGGCATCACTGATTCGAACGCATTTCATCAGCATTTACCAACAGCAAATTAAAAACGGGAAAATTCAAAAAAAATAGAATGGAGTTTAATACGGGAAAAAATATCATCACCGGATTTGCTATCATACTGTTATGTTGTGGTACTGTTACAGCGCAAAAAGTAAATTTTAAAGATGGCTATCCCAACATCGTTAATCCAATTGGTATTATAAAAAATATCTCTGACAGTACGTTGCTTGAAATTGTTCAACGCCAAACCTTTCGCTTCTTCTGGCATGGAGCACACCCGGTTAGTGGATTAGCATTGGAAAGAAGCAACACTGTTTTAGCAGAACATTACTGGGATTATATCAATGAAGCATGGGATGAGCCCAACTTCAGCAAAACAGCATTCGGCCCCGATGCAGGAGCAATTGGAGGTACAGGTTTTGGCATTATGAGCACTGTTGTTGCAGTTGAGCGTGGATGGATTGGAAGAGATACTGCTGTGAGACGTTTAATACAGATTGCAGATTTTTTAATTAATGCAGATTGTTATCATGGTATCTATCCGCACTTTATGAATGGAAGAACAGGAAAGATAATTAAGTTCGATCGGTTAGATGATGGTGCAGATATTGTTGAGACATCCTATTTACTCATGGGTTTTTTATGTGCAAGGGAATATTTTAATAAAGATAATCCAAGGGAAGTATATCTGCGAAAACGCATCAATCAAATGTGGGGTGCTGCTAACTGGAACTGGCATACCAACAATGAAAATAAATTATACTGGCACTGGAGTCCTAATAATGGATTCGATATGAATTTTCCGGTGTGGGGATAT
>JBEBHT010000092.1:0-12111 GCA_040081135.1 Lacibacter sp.
CAGGCAATGATTGACCGTTCTGATCAGGTTGCTGTTATTTCTGAATTTACGCATCAGTGTATCAAAGAGAACCTGGATATTTCAAATGTGCCTGTTGAAATTATTTATAATGGAGGCAATATGCCCGCTGCAGATGCCATTTTTCAACAACCTGCCTTTATCAAATCTGACAAACCATATATTTTTTCTATTGGTACAGTTCTGCGTAAGAAAAATTTTCATACACTTCCTGCCCTCCTTGCTGACAATGATTTTAATTTAGTTATTGCTGGTATCACACAGGGCAAAAGTTATGTTGATGAAATTATGGCAGAAGCAAAGAGGCACGGTGTCGCAGACAGAGTTATTTTACCTGGCCCCGTTACTGAAAGTGAAAAATGGTGGCTGTTAGATCATATGCTGGCAATGGCATTCCCTTCCATATCAGAAGGATTTGGATTGCCAGTAGTGGAAGCCATGTACTTTGGGAAACCAATTTTACTTTCCACACATACATGCCTACCCGAAATTGGAAGTGATGCTGCCTATTATTTCAATTCCTTTGACAGTGAGGATATGCAGCAAACTCTAAAGAATGCATTAGCACATTTCAACACCCATCCCGAAATGGTTGATAAAGTAAAAAACAGAGCAGCCTTTTTTACCTGGGAGAATGCAGCAAAACAATATTGGAGCCTTTACAAAAAACTGCTTCATGATAAATAATCGTGTTAGACAATTAGCAAAAAATTTTTAGATTCGTTTTCACTTGCTTACTTTTATTTCTTCAAAAACGATTACTGCATTATAAACCCCGGATTATGTCTGCCAAAGGTTACAAGCGATACATTGAATTGTTTAAGCATATACAAAATCCATTTGAATATGTTTTCAACAAAGGGAAAAGGTTTAAAAGATCATTGTTTTTCAAAACAATCCCTTTTCCTATTAGCTTCGAAGTACCGCTACCTTTATATCTTGTATTTAAAGAGATTTTCATGGAAGATGTCTACAACATAGAATCAGTTATAAAAAATATGCCGCAGCAACCTGTTATTATTGACATTGGTGCCAACGCAGGCTTTTTTGACATTCTATTCTTATCAAAAATCAATAGGGCAAAAATTTATGCCTATGAACCAATACCCCGCAATATTGAGCAAATAAAAAAATTAACTTCAGCCAACCCTGTTATACAGAACAATATTATTATTCACGAAGCAGCAGTAACCGGCACTAAACAGGGAACAATTGACCTGTATATTGAATCAGAAGCAGACAACAGTGTCATTGCAAGTGTTTTTTCAGATTTCAATTCAAGCAATTCACAGAAAATTTCTGTGAAGAGTATTACACTCACAGAGATCTTTCAGCAAAATAACCTGGCATATGTTGATATTATGAAAGTGGATTGTGAAGGAAGTGAATATGATATTCTGTATAACACTGACCCGGCACTAATCAGAAGGGCCAAACTCATTTTGCTTGAGGTACATGATATGGATGACAATAAAAACAATCTTACAACTATGAATAACTTTCTTATTTCAATTGGCTATACTACCACACACCGGCCGATCAATAATTTTTGTCATGCTTTGGAAGCTGTTCTGAAAAATTAAATAGTATCACAGTTTTATTTTCCTGTAGTTTCTGAACTCAAACGGACGTTTCCCTGTTTTCTTTTCTATCCAGAAAAGGATTTTATTTTTCAATGTAAATTTCTTCCTGTTGATGTCAAGTTCTACCTGCCAATTTTTAGAAGCAATGCGTTTTTGCATTACAAGCGGATGCGTTCCCGTAAACTTTTTTAAGGAATCAAATTCACTGAAATCAAAAGAATCAGTTTTGTTTATTACTTGCTGATTTACATCACTTTCAAAATAAAAGCGTCTTGTAATATTCTGTTTCTTACGCATCTGCTGCGGGCTTTTTACCCAGCCATAATGATAGACTTCCGCATCAACCGGTACAACCCTGATCTTTTCATTTCCCCTGCGAAATCCCTGCGCATCTTTATAAGAGGTAATACTATGATCATTTTTTACAAGCCTCACTTCATGCCTGTACCATTTACGGCTGTCGCCCACATATTCATAGGTGCCGTAAAAATGAAGATATTTAAACAGAAGCCCGTCTACTTTCTTTTCAGTACGGTAACGCTCTGCTGTTTCCCTGATGACAGTATGATATTTTTCATGAATCACTTCATCAGCCTGGATATAAAAAATCCAGTCCGTATCGGCCGATATATGTTGCATGGCCTTATTCGTTTCAATAGCATACACCTGTCCTCCTTTGCGTAAGTTCATATCCCATGTGGAATAAACAATCCTGATTTTATCAGAAACAATGGAACGGATCAGTCCCTCTGTATCATCATCGCCTTTGTCAATACTGATGATCATTTCATCAACAACCGGCAAAATGGAGCTGATAGCTTCTGTAACGGGGAAATCATTTAAAACCGCATTTCTCACAATTGTTAACCCAGTTATTTTCATTTCTCAAAATATCATCAAAGAACCGACTTTTTTGATATGAACCATCAGCCTTTATTCATTTTAACCGACCGTAAATCAAAAAACTTTTTATTCTCATCAACAGACTCTTTCTCCCATCAGGATTTCTTCTATCAGAAAAATGGCAGAAAAAACAATTTCCTATCGTTCGTTCGTTCATCAAAAGGAGCATTTCCTGCAAACTTGTCTTATTTTTAAAACTGGTTCATTCTTTGAGCCAACCAACCTTTACCTTTTACATATTATGAAATTACTCATCAAATATCTTGCACCGTATAAAGCCTTGATTGCCCTCACCATGGCATTGGCAGCAATCAATATCGGCTTTTCTCTGGTTGACCCAATTATTTTTGGGAAACTAATTAACCTCGGAACATATCACCAAAAAATCAAACCTTTTAACTGGCACGATTTCCTTTTAGCAAAAATGACATATACAGATGTGAGCCTGAAACTTGAAAAATCAGGTGTAATAAGAAAAATCGAAACAGTTAAAGAAGTATATGGTATTGTCTGGTTATTAATTGCATCAATATCTGTTGCAATGGTGAGTCGTATCGCAAAAGCCTTTCAAGATTATTTTCAAAGTTTGACTACGCAGAAATTCGGCGCCAAGGTTTTCACGGATGGTTTAATGCATGCTATGAAACTCCCCTACCAGGATTTTGAAGATCAGCGAAGCGGTGAAACACTTTCAATCTTAACCAAAGTAAGAACAGACACAGAAAAATTTGTATCAGCATTTATTAATGTTCTTTTCCCTGTTATCATCGGGATTGTTATCGTTGCAATTTATGCCTCTACTATTCACTGGAGTTTGCCTTTCATTTATTTTGGCGGGATCATTTTACTTGTGATTATTTCCAATGTATTGAGCAAAAAAGTGAAAGCAGTACAAAAAACAATTGTAGCACAAACAACACAGCTTGCCGGTGCAACAACTGAAAGTCTCCGCAATATTGAACTGGTAAAAAGTTTGGGCTTAACACAACAGGAAGTAACAAGGCTCAATAAAAATACATTCAAAATACTCGGGCTTGAATTAACAAAAGTAAAACGAATCCGCAGTATCAGTTTTATACAGGGAACATTTGTAAACACATTGCGCCAGGGCATTTTATTTATGCTGATGTGGGTGATTTATGAAGGCAAAATGGATGCAGGCCAGCTGGTAACCATGCAGATCTTTTCCTTCTTTGTGTTTGGACCATTACAGGAAATCGGGAACATTCTTCTTTCTTATCGTGAAGCAGAAGCTTCTATTACCAATTTTCACAAGCTGATGGAAAAGAAACCGGAAGCAACTCCTGCCAGTCCATTGCATCTGGGCGATATTCAAACGCTGAAGTTTAATGGCGTTTCTTTCAAGCACCAAACTGCAGGACAGAATGCTGTTACCAATATCAACTTCGATGTAAAGGTTGGTGAAACAGTTGCCTTTGTTGGACCATCAGGTTCAGGTAAAACCACCATGATGAAACTGCTGGTGGGATTGTATCGTCCGCAGCAGGGAAATATTTTATACAATGGCATGGATGAAAACTCCATCAACTTTGAAGATCTGCGCAACCAGATTGGCTTTGTAACACAGGATACACAACTCTTCAGTGGTACCATCAAAGAAAATTTACTGTTTGTGAATCCAAATGCAGATGATGCATTGCTGAACGATGTGCTGAACAAAGCAAGCTGTCAGCGTTTGTTATCACGTGCTGAAAATGGCTTGGAAACAATGATTGGGGAAGGTGGATTAAAATTAAGCGGTGGAGAAAAGCAACGTATCTCTATTGCCCGTGCATTGTTGCGCAAACCAAGGTTACTCATTTTTGATGAAGCAACTTCATCATTGGACTCAATAACAGAAGAAGAAATTACTTCAACCATCCGTGATATTTCATCTGAACGAAACCAGATTACTATTTTAATTGCACACCGTCTTTCTACCATCATGCATGCAGACAGGATTTATGTACTGGAAGGCGGCGATGTGGTTGAAACAGGATCGCATCAGGATTTGCTGGAAGAGAAAGGCCTGTACTATGCCATGTGGCGCCAGCAGATTGGTGAACGTAAAAAAATTGTTGCAGCTGCTCAGTAATTCGTTCCTGTATTTGTGATAGAAATCACTTTTGTGCAAAGCTCTATAACTTACCTTTGTGCAAATTTTTCAGCATGGGTTCGTCGAAGCCTCGTCCTAATTATTTCTGGAGTATTTTATCAATGAACTGTCCACGTTGCAGAAGAGGCAAGCTGTTTAAAGATTACAGTGCTTACAACTTCAAGCATACATTTGATATGCACAGCGAGTGTGAAGTGTGTAAACAGAAATTTGATATGGAGCCCGGCTTCTGGTATGGAACTGGTTATGTGAGTTATGCGCTGGCAGTTGCACTTTCTGTTTCAACTTTTGTTGCCTGGCTGGTATTTATCGGTGTTTCCTTTGATGACAACCGTGTATTATGGTGGTTGCTGATCAATTCCATTTTACTGGTTGTACTGCAGCCGTGGATGATGCGGTTGAGCCGGAGTATTTATCTCTACTTTTTTATAAGGTACAATGAAGATTACGAAACAACTGAGCCCCAGAAATTTGATTATTGATTAATCTATTTTTTAATTAAGATTTCTTTTCTTCAGTATCAAGCATTGTTCTGATAAGACTTTGCTTTTTCAGCTCCATATCACTCAGTTCAATATCAATCGCTCTTGTGCTGAGAATAATTTCCATCAATGAATAGATTAATGACAGCAGTAAACTTAATAAGCTGGCAGCAAATACCCAGTTGGCTGCAACAAAGTATGTTTTGAAAATAAGATACATGCATACTACACAAAGCAAAAAGCTAAGTACACCAAGCGCCTGCATATTCCTGATTAAACGGATACGTATATGCAGATTCCTGATCTGTCCATGAATCAGTGAACTTTGCTTCTGCTCATTATACTCATCATGTAAACTTCTTACCAGGCTTGCCAGTGCAAGAAACCGGTTGGTATAAGCCAGCATCAGTAAGGTAATTGCAGGGAATAATAATGCAGGGGTATTAATTGACAATTCCATACCCGAAAGTACAAATAGATTGCAATAAACGGCCGGGTTCCTCTTTTAAAGGGTTATTAATTCCACGAAAACTCTAAAGGGATATTTACTTTAAAACTAAAGTTCCTGCCCATATTATAAATCCCCGTTCTTCCTGTAGCCATATTTTCACCGGCATATTTTAAGCGGTTGAGATGATTTTGATATGCAACATCGAACATATTTGCGGCAACGATATAAATGCTTATAACAGTTTTTCCTTTCAGGATAAACTCTGTTCCCAATCCTGCATTTAGTAAAGTATAAGAAGCAGTAGCTGTTTCGGTGTTGAATGCTGTAAATGAGTTTGACTGTTTAATATTTTGATCCACTTCAATTTTGAAATAAGTATTCTTTACAAGCTTCGTATGTTTCTGAAACAGATCAAACCTCACTTCACTTAAAATCCTTGCTGCCGGTATAAATGGAATATTTCTGTTGCCTTCAACCGGAGTTGAGAGCAATCCTCTTACAAAAGAAAAGGAATTTTCAAAGTGCAGCCAATCGAGTGGATGCGGATGAATATCAACTGACAGTTCCATTCCGTACAGATTTGCATTCTGCTGTACAAAACGGAACAGGTAAAAATCATTTCCATCAACTGTTACAATAGAATCATTTCCTGATACAGCAGGTGCTTTTTCAAAAAAGATATAATTCTTTATGCTGTTATTAAAGAAAGAAGCAGTAAACGATAAATGTTCTGCATTCAATTCAATACCAGCATCCACTTGAAAACTTTTCTCTGATAATAGATTTCTATTACCCACTTCATAACGGTTGGTACCTTCATGTGCACCATTACTCCCAAGTTCTGCCATATTCGGTGCCCTGAAACCCTTTGCCAGGTTGAAACGCAGCAAGAGGCCTTTCGTAAATTCATAAGTAAATCCTGCGCTGCCCGATGTGTTTGAATAATTTTTATTGAAAGCTTCAAACTTAATATCAGTTCCTTCACGCATTTCTGCACTGCTTATATTACGGTAATCATAACGGATACCTCCGCTTAAATTCAACCGTTTTATTTTCTTCTGCACAAATGCAAATGCACCTGCATCATTTAAACGGTAATCAGGAATGATGGCTTCATTGCCTTTATTTTTATTCTGCTGATTCATACCACTGAATCCAAACGAAAGTTTCCATTCATGAAAATCGTTGATATGATATTGTGCATTATAGTTAACCGTTTTCAGATCAAAATACAAACCTCTTTCTTCCGGATCATCTGCATTACCAAATTCCATCCGCTGGTTACGTTGCACACCCACATTTACATTCAGCTTACCTCCCTTCATAAAAAAGCTGTTATCACTCACCAGCTTTTGATGAATGATATGCTGATAAGGGACCAATGGATGAACAGAAGAAAAATCGGCATCAGTTGCAATTGCTTCCAGCGCAGTGCCGCCGAACTTAATAAAATGTCCGTCACTGTCTCTCTCTCCTTCCACCAATCCCAGCTTTTGATTAAAACTGCTGAACACTAAATGACTGTAGCCCCATTTCTTATTCAAACCAATGAAACCGCCTGCATTATGTTCATTGAATTTTGAATTGAATACATATCCATCATATTTATTCTGATAATCGCCTGCTACTTTCAATGAGCCATACAGATTAAATGAAAATCCCTTTTTGTTTCCTGCAAGATTGCCAAAGAAACCACGCTGCTGATTATTCGTTTGATAATTACTGAAGAGGTTGGCTTTGATATTTCCTTCTGCAGTGGGTGTGTTAGTAATAAAATTGATAACACCTGCAATTGCATCAGATCCATACATCAATGAAGCCGGCCCTTTTAAAATTTCTGCTTTTTGAATACTGTACTCGTCCACTTCAATTCCATGCTCATCGCCCCATTGCTGACCTTCCTGCCGCAAACCATCATTGATCACCACCACCCTGTTATAACCCAAACCACGAATCACAGGTTTGCTTACAGCCGGGCCAGTACCCATTTGACTGATCCCTGGTTTTTTTGTTAATGCTTCAATGATATTGGAAGAACCTGTTTGCAAAAGCTCCTGCCGTTTCATTAATACAACAGGTGTTGTCATTTTCTTTAAAGATGTTGCGGTAGAAACACCCGTTACCACCACTTCATTATTTTCTGCAATGGTTGGTTTTAACTGAAACAGTTTTTCCGTTTCGCCACTGATGAGAATGGATTCAACATGGCTGCTGAAGCCGCTGTATGAAATCTCAACCAGATGATTTCCTTCAGGTATATTATTCAGGAAAAACTTCCCTTTTGAATCTGCTGCCGTGCCTCTGCGGATATCGGGAATGTAAATACTTGCTCCGGCTAAAGGATCTCCATTCTGGCTGTTCAGCACAGTACCTTTTAAACTGGCAGTTCTGGTCTGACTTCTTACCGTAAGAAGCGAACAATTGAGAAGTAGTAATAGGAGGAGCTGCTTGATGCTAATTTTTTGAAACATTGTTGCAAATATATGCAACAGGTTTGTTTACTTCCAAATAAAATCTAAAAAATTATCTCGCCTTTAGCATTGGCTTCACCTGCTGGGTCATTCCATTTTGGAAACGCATATAATAAACACCGGTGGGCAATCCGTAAGAATCAAAACTTACTCTGTAAGTACCGGGCTGATTATATTCCTGGTCAACGGGAGTTTTAATTACCCTGCCCAGCACATCCATTACCTGTACCAATGTGTGCCCACCTTTTGTTGTAAAGCTGATAGTGGTTGATTGAGTAAATGGGTTGGGATAATTAGAAATCAGGGTTATTCCTGTGTTCGTATTATCAACTCCTGTTGTACCGGAGCAGCTGCCATTGGCACATAAAGCCAGCTGTTGAAAATTCTGCAGCATGATGGTTTGAAGCGTTGTATTATCTACACAAAACCAATTCTGCAAGAGGGTTGAGTACACACTTCTGAAATCATATTGCATAGGCACATTATCATTCACTGTTGCAGTGACAGGTATAGTAGGATTTACACCTGTAACACCGGGATTTACTTTACTGCCAAACACAAACATAGGAGCTGCAGCACCATGATCGGTACCAACACTTGCATTTGATTTTACACGACGGCCAAACTCTGAAAACGTTAAACCCATTACACGATCTTCTACGCCCATTCCTTTAAGATCATCCTGGAATGCTTTAATGGCATCACTTAAACGCTGCATTAATGTTGCATGATTACCGGTTGACGTATCGGTATTTGTTTGCAGTGAGTGTGTATCAAACCCCCCCATGCTTACCATGTAAACTCTTGTTTTCAATCCGCCCTTCACTAATCTTGCAACAATTTTTAACTGATCGGCCAATGTATTTCCCGTAGGGTATGCACCTTGAGTAGGAACAGCACTGGCAGCAGCAACAATCCTTGTTGCATACTGATTGGTTTGCTGAGCAACCAAACGCACATACTGCAATGCATCACCTGCAGGTGTAGCCGGTGCAGGATCCTGCACACCATTGATGAGATTATAAAAATTAGTAGCACTTGTAATACTGATGCCTGTGTTTACACTTGGTCCCTGGAAAGTTAATGAGGTTGTAGAACCAATCTGGATCCCCAATGGATCGGGAACAGCTGTATTAGGATAACCAATGGGGTAATTTGGGTACTGATCACTTAAATATCTGCCTGCCCATCCGGTTGCAATTTCCTGGTTACTGTCGGAAGCACTCATCCAGATATCGGTAGCACGGAAATGTGAAAAATTTGGATTGGGATAACCAACTGCCTGTACTAACCGAAGCTTACCATCATTGTACAAAGATTGTAACCCCGTCATAGAAGGATGCAGACCAACAGCATTGTTGCCTGTTAAACTCAATACTTTGTTTTGAGCAATGGCAATATTGCTTCTTGCATTAAAATAATTATTGTATTGATCTAAAGGAATCACCATGTTTAATCCATCATTACCACCATTGAGCTGAATGATCACCAGTACCCTGTCGGTTTCAACATAAGTATTCAGCAATGCTGCCATGATGGGATTATCGCCCAGCACTTTCACAGAAAAGCCATCAACCAGTGATGGAAGAATGGCGGCGGGAATTGTATTTTGAAGGAATTGTCTGCGTTTCATGTAATGTACTTTTATGGATGATCGTCTTTTCAACAGGCTTATGCCAATTGATATTCTGCCAAGTTCATAAAATATTTATACAAACCACGCAACCTTGTATTCACAATATTAAAGTTGGATGTGATTGGATTAGCGAGATAAGCCTGCCATGCATTGGTCCAGTAATAATCCTGCGCCTGTCCTGTTAGCAGAAAATCTTTCTTCAGCTGATCTCTCGACTGCTGTGATAAAGGCATTTGAAAAATAATATCCAGCACATCAACAATCAATTGATTGGGATCGCTTGCATTAGGTAATGTTTTTGTAAACTCAACAGCATCAATCACAATCTTTTTTCCGTTTCTTGAATAGCCGTTGCCAATCATGATATCACTAAACTGGTTTCGTTTGGGCAGTGTATCAGAGTTCACCCATAATTCATAGTACTGCGGTGTTTGATAATAAGCGGGCCAGCCGGCAACATTTGGAGGATCACCGATATTCTGTTGTGCATTGGCAGCTGCTGTCATTATATAGTTCCACATTCCATAAGCATCTGCGTATTCAGTAACGGAGTTTGGAAATACAATATTCCATTCACGGCAGATAGAAATAATATGATCCAGCGGTGCTTTAATCTGTGCCCCCTGGTTGAGGACATCAAAAAAGTGTTCGCTTTTTAATAAAAGAGAAAGTGCCGGTTTTATTTCCCAGTTATTTGTACGCAGATTGAGTGCCAGCGGCTCAATAACATTGGATTCAGTTGCTGCATCAATTTCTGAATAAACAAAAAAGCGATATAACTTTTTTGCCATAAACCTTGACACAACAACATCTTTACTGAAAATCATATTCAGCAGATCGGTTATTTCAAGATCACCGGCAGTGGTACCTGTTCTCCCCGTAATGATTGTATTATTATAAAAAGAAGAGAATACTTTATTTGTTGAGTCATGCCTTGATGAAGTAAAATAAGATGGAAACGTATTGATGCTTGTATCAACCCGCCAGCCCGTTAAAACTTTTGCTGCAGCTTTTACATCAGCCTCTGTATAATTGGGATTATTTTCTTTTCCGATTGTAAACAACTCCTGTAATTCACGGCCATAATTTTCATCGGGTGCAGTTGCAGTATTGAAACGGCCATTCAGGTAAACCAGCATGGCAGGATCCAGAGTTATATCTCTTACCAGCTGTTTGAAATTTCCCAATGCACTTGTACGCATCAGGTTTACATGTTTGTATAACAGATTGGCATTACCCACATCAACTGTTTCTGTTGCAAAATGATTGTGCCAGAAGAGCAGCATCTTTTCACGAATGCTTCTGTCCTGGTTGATCATTGCACCCGTCCACCATTTTTTAAGAGAAGCTCTTCTGCGGCTCTGGATTGTACCGTCGTTATTAACACTACTGATCCATGTTGCACCTGCTGCTACATCATTATCAGGGGTTGTTGCACCTGTAACGCCGTCATAATCTTTAACGGGAGGTGCGGGGAAAGGGGCCGTTGGATTTAATAATTCATCTACTGCTTCACCCATTGTTTTTGCTGCGAAATAGGTAATATCAGCCGCCTTTGCACCAAACATAGTTCGCTTCAGTAAATGGACAACTTCATTCTTCGTCCATGGGCCTGAATATGGGTTCATCCCCGAAGCAGTTCTGGCAGCAGTTGATTTTTTGATGGCTAAAGCAGGGCTGGATTTCTTACCCGCAGTCAGGAACTCTCTGCGATCCATAGTTTGGTTGGTTTAAAAAGATGAAGATAATTGCGCTTGTATGACTTTAAAAATACAAATAGTTTAATCCTTACTGCAACAATAATGAGGCCATCCCGGCAGAAAACGCTGTATTTCCCTGCTTTTTAAGCAAAAAAAGAGCGGCCACGGCCGCCCTTCCATTCTCCAGTGCTTAGTTTACGAAATATTTTCAATGATACCGGCAATGCCCTGTCCACCGCCAACACAGGCCGAAACAATACCATATTTCTTATTGAGCCTTTTCATATCATTGGTAATTTGAATAGTAAGTTTTGCCCCAGTGCACCCCAATGGATGACCTAATGCAATGGCACCTCCATTGATGTTCATGATCTCCGGATTGAGTTTCAATTCACGAATCACCGCCAGCGACTGAGAAGCAAATGCTTCGTTCAATTCAACCAGGTCAATATCGTTGATCGTCATTCCTGCCTGCTTCAATGCTTTTGGTATGGCTTCTACAGGACCGATTCCCATTAAGCGTGGAGATACACCTGCTGATGCACAATTCACCAAACGGGCAATTGGTTTTAATCCCAACTGATTGATCAACCTTTCGCTCATCACCAGTACAAATGCAGAGCCATCACTTGTTTGTGATGCATTACCTGCAGTAACGGTTCCGTTTACTGCAAAGGCAGATTTTAATTTGCTCAATGCTTCAATGGTTGTATCAGCACGAACACCTTCATCCGTATCAACCGTATAATTT
>JBEBHT010000486.1:0-2784 GCA_040081135.1 Lacibacter sp.
GGATAAAAGAGCACTATAAAATTACTGTTATTTTATCCGGGTAAAAATTATTCTTTGTGCAAAAGTGAAATGGGGCAGCATTTACAAATACAGTAATTTCATGGATGCTTACAGTCAGTCATTTATATGTTTACCCGGTGAAATCCTTAGGCGGAATTGAGCTTACAAGCGCCTGTTTAACAGACAAGGGTTTTGAGCACGACCGCAGATGGATGCTGGTGGATGAAGAAAACCAGTTTATGACACAACGGGTATATCCTCAAATGGCGTTGTTGCGTACAGCCATTCATGCAAATGAATTAACCGTTTATGAAAAGGGAAATGAAATCGAGAATATCAGTCTTAACTTGTACCCGGCCGGATATGGAATGATAAAAGTGCAGGTATGGGATGATGTGTGTGATGCAATGCAAATGGGTGATGAAATCAATCAATGGTTTTCTCAAAAGTTAAATCGTGTTTGTAAACTGGTGTATATGCCTGCTGCAACAAAACGGAAAGTGAATGCTGAATATGCTTTGCATGATGATATTAACGGTTTCTCTGATGCGTTCCCTGTATTGATGATCGGGCAATCATCCCTGGATGATTTGAACAGCAGGTTGGAAAAGCCAGTACCGATGAACCGCTTTCGGCCTAATATTGTTTTCACAGGCGGAGAGGCGTTTGAAGAAGATACCATGAAACATTTTCAGATCAGTGGAATTGATTTTTATGCAGTGAAGCCCTGTGCAAGATGTGTAACTACGACCACCGACCAGGAAACCGGTATTACTGCAAAAGAGCCGCTGAAAACATTGTCAACATACAGGGCAGCAAATAACAACGTATATTTCGGACAGAATATATTATATAAAAACGAAGGAGTTATTAAAGTGGGAGATGAGTTGAAGGTTGTGCAAACAAAAGCGTCACTGCATTTGAATGCCTGATCGTTTCTTATAAAAAGAACAATATGCTGATTGATCAATATAACAGGGTGCATAATTATTTACGGATATCGTTAACCGATAACTGTAACCTTCGTTGTTTCTACTGCATGCCTGAAGAGGAGTATGAATTTACGAAACAGGCAAACCTGATGCAGGCAGATGAAATTGAATCGCTGGCGAAAACATTTGTACAACTGGGTGTAAATAAGATCCGCCTAACAGGCGGTGAACCACTGGTACGGAAAGATGCGGCAGATATTATTCTTCGGTTGTCAAAATTGCCCGTTAAACTCACACTCACAACTAACGGCACAAGACTGCATGAATTTGTTGATGTGCTGGAAAAAGCTGGAGTGCGTTCACTCAATGTAAGTCTCGATACATTACAGGCTGCCACCTTTCAGCATCTTACAAGAAGAGATCAGTTTCAAAAAGTAGTTGATAATATTCAACTGCTCATCAACCGCAACTTTCATGTAAAAGTAAATGTTGTGGTGATGAAAGGTTTGAACGATGGTGAGATCAACGATTTTATTGTATGGACAAAAGATACTCCTGTGCATGTACGCTTCATTGAGTTTATGCCGTTCAGCGGTAACCATTGGACAAGCAACCAGGTATTCACCTGGCAAGAGATATTGCAAGTTGTAGAGCAACAATATTCATTTCTCCCGTTAAAAAATGAAGAGCATGATACAGCGAAGGGGTATATCGTTCCCGGTCATGCTGGAACATTTTCTGTTATCAGTACCATGAGTGCGCCCTTTTGCAGCAGTTGCAACCGCATGCGCTTAACAGCAGATGGAAAAATGAAAAACTGTTTGTTTGCCGAAAAAGAAATGGATCTGTTAACTGCTTTACGAAGCGGGCAGGATGTAACAGAACTCATCCAGCAAAATATTGCAGCAAAGGCAAAAGAATTGGGTGGACAATTTACAGCCGACTTTGAACACATCAATGCAGAAACCATTCACAACCGGAGTATGATTGGCATTGGAGGATAGAAGAAAGTACGCTACGTCAGACGCCCCCGTCGGGCGGACAAAAAAACAATATCTTAATTCAACATCCTGTATTCATTTGGCGACTGTCCAACCCGTTGTTTAAACAATCGTGTAAAATGCTGCGGATATTTAAATCCTAATTCATACGCTATTTCACTTACTGATTTACTCCGGTCGAAAATACGTTCTTTCGCAACATCGATCATCTTCGATTGAATGTATTCCTGTGCAGTTTTGCCAGTTTCTTTTTTGATCAGGTCGCCAAAATAATTTGCTGATAAATTCAATTCGCCTGCACAGTAAGCTACAGAAGGCAACCCGATTGTTTGTGGTTTGTCTGAATGAAAATATTCATTCACTAAATTCTCAAACTTTTCCAGGATGCCTTTATGCGGATTATCACGGGTAATAAATTGCCGGTCGTAAAAACGGAGACAATAGTCTAAAAACAATTCAATATTCGATACAATCAATCGCTTGCTGTGTTTGTCAATACCTTGTTCTAATTCATGTTCAACTTTTGAAAAACAATCGAGAATAATTTTCCGTTCACGCTCCGATAAATGCAATGCTTCGTTCGATTGATAGCCAAAAAAGCTATAATCCTGTATATGACGACCCAGCGAAGTGCCGTGTATCAAATCAGGATGAAACACCAGTGCATAACCCTTCGGTTGATAGAATTCACCATTGCTGTTTACACCTGCCACTTGTCCGGGTGCTATAAAAACCAGTGTGCCTTCCTGGTAATCGTATGTATGACGGCCATAAACTAAGTCGCCGCACTTTACATCTTTTAAAAAGATGGTGTAAAATCCGAAGTACATACGTGAACCCTGGCGTGGGGC
>JBEBHT010000487.1:0-2767 GCA_040081135.1 Lacibacter sp.
GCAAATTCCAGTGCAATGGGAACAGATGCGGCTGCGGTATTACCATAAAGATGAAATGTCTGGATGATTTTATTAATATCGTAATCCAATGTTTCCGCCACCATTTTATACGTGTCTCTTGAAACCTGGTGTGTACAGATCAGATCAATATCATCCAGTGTAATGCCAGCTTCTTTAATACATTCTTTTACAAATGGCGGCGCTACTTCATATATCACATTCTTCAATCCAAAAGTATCGCCGGTAAAACTGAGTTTGGATATATCAGCAGGAAACATCGATCCTCCACCCGGTATGCGGCAGAGTTCCCAGTAATTCCCAAATGTGTGATGACGGTGATAAAAAAAACCTTTGTCTTCTGTTGTTGAAGTCAGCAGCAAAGCCACACCTGCATCACCAAATGAATAAGCAGCAAAATGATCCTTGATGGTTTCTTTTTCAATATTGTTATACTTGATGCTGTCGCTGATTTTTTCACCACAAACAATTAGAATGTTTTCATAACTGTTTCCCATGATTAATGAGCTTGCAATTTCAATGGCATTGGTCACGCTGTTGCAGGCATTCTTTAAATCAAAAGCCGGGCAGCTTAAATTTAGTTTGTGTTGCACAATATTAGCTGTAGCAGGCTCAATTAAATCGGCTGACGCAGCAGCAAAAATCAGCAGATCAATTTTCCTGCCTGGAACTTTTGCCAGTACTTTCCTGGCAGCAATGGCAGCAAGGTCTGATACCTGTTCATCTTTTTTTGCATAATAACGAAGATCACAGCCAATCATTTTTTCAATAAAACCTTCCGGTATATCAAAACCGCCTTGTTTAATTTTTTGCTCAACAAGTTTGTTGGTTATTCTCTGTTCGGGCAGATAAGATTCAATATGTTCAATGAATACACGTTTCATATGTTGGCGGAAAGAATTCTTTTCCAAAGGGGTTTGGTAATGAAATTAAACCCGTTGAATTCCTTCACAAATTCAATGAGTTCATCGAGATAATATTGTCCGAATTTTTCTTTCAAATTTTTCTTTGCAGCTTTTGCATACAATGCAGGATCGTTTACGCCGATTGCTTCAAAGTTTTGTTCGGTAACATACAAGGAACGCATGTACCAGATGTTGAGCAACACCACAATGCTGAAAGCAGTGCGTTTGAAAAAGCCTGCTTTATCAGTGTAATGTTTCATCCAGAGCTTTGTGTAATGAATATGACGCCCCTCTTCAATATGATGCAGTTCAGATACTTTTCGAATCGGCTCAAAAACTCCCGGCGATTTGCGGATGAGTTTTCCATAAATATCAGTGACTAATTCAACAGCCAGTACAGAAATGAATTGATAGGAAGCAGGCATATAACGGCTGTGAAACCTGCCAACAAACTGATGCGCTTTTGATAGTTTAATCTTTTTTCCTTTCAGCAAACGGATGGCTTTTGCAAACATATCCTGGTGACGGAACTCTTCAATCAGTTCTTTTACGAGGTAGCGGTATTCCACTGAGTCGGGAGGAATTTTCAACAAACGTTTATTAAAAATGAAACAGGCCAGTCCTTCAGCCCATGCATAAGAATACATTACCTGCACCACTTCATGACGGCCCAGTTCTCTTTTCTGTTCTGCTGAAAGCGTATCAAAAAGTGGGTGGCCATGTAAGGAAACAATTTCTTCGGGCATCAGCAATTCATTGTTCTCCTTCATTTCCCAGGGAATAAATTCATCGGGGAGAACTGCATTTGTTTCACTCAGCCGTATCAGACGCTCCACTTTTTCTACATCTGCTGCAGTAATCATGAATTGTATTTAATGTGTTTAAGGGTATGCAGCCTGTTACTATAAATGACTGAATACCTAAAAGTACCAAAAAGCGAACAGCCATTAAAACATTAGAAGGGTATTTAACAGTTCAGGCGTAAATGCAAGCCGGTAGTAAATACAAGCCGATAGTAATTAGTGGTTAGTCTTTAGTTAATACCGGCTACCGACTGATGACTATCGGCTACCGACTATCTTCTTACTGCTAAACTCCCCTTAACACTTTCTTTTCCATTTTCTATCCTTACTTTGCAGCTTCTCATGAAGACCTTCGACTGGTACATATTAAAGACGTTTCTTAAAACATTTGCCTTCCTGCTGCTGATCTTTGCTATGATCGCTGTGGCTATTGATGCCAGTGAAAAAAGCGAGGATTTTGTACGGAGCGGTCTTGGCTTTACCGACATTATTACGAAATACTATTATGGATTTATTCCGCATATTATCAGTTTGCTGTTTCCTGTATTTGTATTGATTGCCGTTGTTTTTTTTACCTCCAAACTGGCGGGCAGAAGTGAAATAGTTGCAATGCTCAGTATCGGAACCAGCCTGCGTCGTTTACTGCGTCCCTATTGGGTTGGTGGAATTCTTCTTGCATTGTCACTTTCACTGGCAAATCATTTTGTTATTCCCCAGGCAAATATCATCCGTACCAGTTTCGAGAACAGGTATATTGATATGGGCAATATCAACCGGCAACAGAAGCAATATCTCAATAATCTTCATTTCAGGGTTGATACGTTTACTTATGCCGGGATGCGGAGTTATGATACTACTTCAAAAATTGGCAATGGCTTTTATCTCCAGCGGGTAAAAGGAAACCAGGTGGTTTATAATATCCGGTCGGAAACGATTACATGGGATACAGCAAAAAAACAATGGAAACTTGAAAGTGCCATTGAACGGAAAATTAACGGCATGCAGGAAGAAGTAAAAATGCTTCAGACAACCTATATGCGG
>JBEBHT010000093.1:0-12015 GCA_040081135.1 Lacibacter sp.
CAAACCAGAGAAGATGATGAGCGCAGTTGCCAGCAGCATAAAATTTGTATAATGTAAATCAGTAAAGCTGATGGCGGCAATTCCCTGCAGCATCAGGATAATTTCATTCAGCAATACACCGGTAATGAAGATCCATACCCCCCGTCTTGCCCATTTCGCTTTAACAGTAATGAGCTGATTTTGTACCAGGAATCCAATAATAAAAATGGAAACAAAAGCCAGTAATACAAGATGCAGAAATCCTATAACAATGGGCCTGATGCCGAATGCATATTGATTTAGTACCGGAACAGCAGAGAATGCCTGCAGGATGATTTTAATAATAAAGGCAGAAATGGAAATGATCCACATCCATTTTGTTACAGGATGGATAGCTGTTTGCAGAATATGTTTCATGGTAAGCAGCAACCTGCAGAAAAGATAGATGGCTATTAACTGAAGAAGCGCTGCAGCAATGCCGGCATAATGTACCCAATAGGGTAAACGCATCCATAACATTGACAGGAACCAGGCAGGAACTAAAGCTGTAAGTAATAAATAAAAGAAACGGTTACTGTTTTTAATCTGCCCGGCATTCATCCATTTGGCTGCATATATGAACAGCAGTCCAAGCAGTATAAATAAAAACCAACCATTATATTGAAAGTGCAGATAAAAATAAACGGAACCGAAATACCAGCTTTGATGCATGATTTTATTCAGCATTAAATATGCAAGGGCAAATGTTCCCAACGAAGAAACTGCATTGCAGATCAATCCTGCATACAACCATTTTTTTTCAAAACTGAGGTGGGTATTTGTTTTAATCGACACCCATACAAGCCATATAAACCAAAACGAAACCAGGATGGAAAAAGTGGAGAAAGCAATGGAGGGAGCAGCATAGCCCACAAACGGAAATGTAAACAGCATTCCGTAGCTGCTGATCTGATGCATCCATAATAGCCGGGAAAATTGTTTCAATTCTTTTTCACCGGGCTGCAGTATATGAATGATAGCAACATATAATGCGAGTGAAACCCAACCGGCAAAGGCAAAATGGGAGTGTCCGTGCAGGAGGTGCTTTTGATCGACCCACGGAAGTGGAAATAGAATTTTGTAACGGAGTATAACACCAACGGCTGCCAGTACAAAGAAATTCAGAATTGCCAGCCTAGACCACTTTTGAGTAAACGTCATACTTTTCCGGAAGTTTCATCAAAGAAAGCAAGAAGAGGGGAGGTTGTTTATGATTCAAATCACATCAGCAGTACACTTTACCTTTTTCAATTTTCAATTCTCCGTTTTCCTGCATCTGACGGATGGAACGGATAACGGTTTCTACACGAAGCCCGGTCATATCAGCTATCTGCTGGCGGGTAAGGTCTATTTTAAAAAGTTCAGCACTTTGAATACCATGACTTTTTTTATACTCTTTCAACAGTGTACTTACCCGATGCAATGGTCCGTAAGAAGAAATTTCTTTTGAGATCAGCGATTTAAAACGAAGTCTTTTTGCCAGTGTTTGGGTAAAACAAAAATGAATGTCAAAATTGTCTTTCAGTAATTGAAGAAAATTTTCTTTTCTTAAGCGGATAATGGTTGAGTCCTCATCTGCAACTGCACTGGCAGGATAAGTGCCTGCATCAAAAAGAGGAGGTTCGCCAAAGCTGGCCCCTGCTTCAAAAATGCCCTGTATAAATTCTTTTCCTTCATCGTTGGTATTGCACATTTTTATTTTTCCTTCCACTACCTGGTAATAGAAATTGGCATAATCTCCTTCACAAAAAAGTACATGTCCTTTCTCAAGGTTATGAAAAGTTGCTCCCCATGTGAGAAGGATGTCAACATCTATAATACACTGACCAGATTTTTGCATAATACTGCTCAATAGTGATTTGTAATTTTTTCAGGTGCTCTTCTGTCAGCTTTACTTTATGATGACCGTCTTTTTGGACCTGCTTCCTTTCTGCAGTCTTTTCCCACTTTATGACTTCAATCATAAAGTTAGTTTTTATCTCACAGTAATCTTGTGCTGTTATTTCAAGACAAAAAATTAAAGCGCATGAAAAAAACTCTTATCGTATTGAGCCTCATTACATTCATCTATGCCTGTGGCAGCAGCTCATCAAATAGTCAGCAGCAGGGCGAAGAGCCGGCAACTGATAAAACTGACGTATCCACCTACGATCCCGAACGGGGAGAAGGAAAATTCAAAAATGTTGAAGTGAAGCCCCAGCTTGATGTTGCCATGGCAGAAGCAGGCAGCAAAGTATTTGATGTAAAATGTTTCAGCTGTCATAAGCTAACTGAAGAGAAGTTGGTTGGCCCGGGCTGGAAGGGAGTTACATCAAGGTTCAGGGCAGAGTGGATCATGAATTTTGCCACCAATACGGATGAGATGCTGAATAAAGATCCCAAAGCAATGGCACAGCTTGAAATTTGCCTGGTACGTATGCCCAACCAGGGATTAACAGATGATGATGTCCGTAATGTATATGAGTTTATGCGTAAGAATGATGGTGTGAAATAAAAATGCAGAAAGACACTTTTATAGTTGTCAAAACAGAACAAATAAATGTTGAAACAAACGGCCAGCCAAACTCCAAAAGCTTGCTCCATATTTTTTAAACCCATAATAATCATTATGAAATATTCAAAACTTATACTGTTTATCCTGTTATCAGGATCGGTATTGCAAATGATGTCCTGTAAACCAAAAGGTGCCGGTGGAGCAGTTAGTGCCGGTTCGGCAGAAAAAGCATATGTAGCACCCGGTAAGTACGATGAATTTTACAACTTTGTTTCCGGTGGCTTCAGCGGTCAAATGGCTGTGTATGGATTACCCAGCGGACGTTTGCTGAGAGTAATTCCTGTTTTTTCTGTTGATCCTGAAAAAGGATATGGCTACAGCGAAGAATCAAAACCAATGCTGATGACATCGCATGGGTTTGTTCCATGGGATGATTTACATCACGTTTCATTTTCACAAACAAATGGTGAAATTGACGGACGATGGACTTTTGGTAACGGTAACAACACACCACGTGTTGCAAGAATTGATAATACAACCTTCCGCACTGCAGAAATCATTGAACTTCCCAACAGTGCAGGTAATCATTCCTCCCCATTTATTACAGAAAATTCTGAATACCTCGTTGCCGGTACACGTTTCAGTGTTCCTGTTGGTGATAATACAGATGTGCCGATTGCATCTTACAAACAGAATTTTAAAGGAACCATCAGCTTTATCAGTATTGGTAAAGAAGGTCAGATGGATATTGCCTTTCAGCTGTTGCTGCCGGGTGTAAATTTTGATCTCAGTCATGCAGGTAAAGGACCAAGTCATGGTTGGTTCTTCTTCAGCTGTTATAACAGTGAGCAGGCAAATACATTGCTGGAAGTAAATGCTTCACAGCGTGATAAAGATTTTGTGATGGCTGTAAACTGGAAGAAAGCAGAAGAATATCTGAGAGCAGGTAAAGGTGTAAAACAACAGGTGCGTTATGCGCATAATGTGTACAATGAAAAAACACATACAGCTACTTCTGAAATCAGAACAGAAGTAACCGTTCTTGATCCTGCCATTTTAAAAGATATCTGCTATTTTATTCCCTGTCCAAAATCACCACATGGTTGCGATGTTGATCCTACAGGTGAATATATTGTTGGAAGTGGTAAACTGGCCGCATTAATTCCTGTGTTTTCTTTTACAAAAATGCAGAAAGCAATTGCCGATAAAGTGTATGATGGTGAATTTGGCGGCATACCTGTTATTAAATATGAAGCTGCTTTATATGGTGAAGTAAAGAAACCCGGTCTCGGGCCTTTGCATACAGAATTTGACGGGAAAGGATTTGCCTATACTTCTTTCTTTGTAAGCAGTGAAGTAGTGAAATGGAATATTAAAGATTTAAAAGTGGTTGACAGGGTTCCAACCTATTATTCTGTTGGTCACTTATGTATTCCCGGTGGTGATACAAGAAAACCATTTGGTAAATACCTGATTGCTTATAATAAAATCACCAAAGACCGTTATCTGCCAACTGGTCCGGAGCTTGCACAAAGTGCACAGTTGTTTGATATCAGTGGTGATAAGATGCAGTTGATTCTTGATTTTCCAACTATCGGTGAGCCACACTATGCAGGTGCAATGCCGGCAGATCTCATCAAAAAGAAAAGTATAAAGATTTACAAGATTGAGGAAAATGCAAACAAGTATGTTTCAAAAGGTGAGAAGGAAGCAAAAGTGGTACGTGAAGGAAATAAAGTACATGTGTATGGAACAGCCATTCGCTCACACTTTGCACCCGATAATATTGAAGGCATAAAAGTTGGGGATGAAGTGTATTTCCATATTACTAATCTTGAACAGGATTGGGATGTGCCTCATGGATTTGCTGTAAAAGGAGCACTTACTGCTGAGCTGTTAATTATGCCCGGCGAAACACAAACATTGAAATGGGTGCCTGAAAAACCGGGTATGTATCCCATTTACTGTACAGATTTTTGCAGTGCCTTACACCAGGAAATGCAGGGTTATGTTCGTGTATCACCTGCAGGAAGTAATGTTCCACTTACGTTCAGTTTAGGGAAACAGGGAGCAGCAGCAGCCGATACAACAAAACCGGCAGCTAAATAAGAAGAGTTCAGATAATTATCATAAACAGGCCTGTGCTTCACTGCATGTGAGCCGGGCCTGTTTTTTAGTTTTGAAATATTTGACGATCTAAAATAATTGAAGAATGAAAAATCATTTATCACCCATGGCAAGAATTGCATCGTTGATTTGTGCTGTGGGATTGGCAATTGTGATTTTTGTGCCGATGTGGAGAATTGATTTAACCGCACCGCAATATCCGGAAGGATTAGTTTTAAAAATTCATGCCAATAAACTGGGTGGCGATGTTGATATCATCAATGGATTGAACCACTATATTGGAATGCGTACACTGCATGCAAATGATTTTATAGAGTTTACAATACTGCCCTATATCATTGGAGCATTTGCATTGATTGGATTGCTTGCTGCATTCATTAACCGCAGATGGTTTTTTTATACATGGACAGCTTTGTATGTTTTATTTGGTATTGTAGCCATGTATGATTTTTACAGGTGGGAATATGCATATGGACATGATCTTGATCCAACAGCTGCCATCATTGTTCCGGGCATGGCTTACCAGCCACCTTTGATCGGGTTTAAACAGTTGCTCAATTTTGGTGCATACTCATTTCCGGATGTTGGCGGTTATATTTTTATTGGCGTGGGATTAATACTTGTTGTGGTTACTTTTTTAGAATGGAAGAAAGCAAGAAAGATCAAACAGGGTATTGCGGCGGCACTTGGCATATCAATGATTCTCCTGCTGCAAAGCTGTTCATCAGGTCCGCAACCAATAGCATATGGGAAAGATGCCTGTTATTTTTGCAAGATGCTGATCAGTGATCAAAGATTTGGTGCTGAACTGATAACAGACAAACACAAGATTTATAAGTTTGATGATACACATTGTGTAGCCTCGTTTTTAAAGTCCAATTATCTTACTAAGTCCCAGGTAGCTTCTGTTTACCTGGTTGATTATTCTCAAAAAGGAAAACTGATTAAAGCGGAAGAAAGTTTTTTATTGAGGAGTGAAGAGTTGCGGAGCCCAATGGGCGGTAATGTTGCCGCTTTTGCGGCAGAAGACAGCATGACGAAATTTAATAAGGAGCTGAACGGATCTGCTATTAAATGGAATGAAGTGATTCATTAATGCAAAAGTCAATCATTATACTATTTCTCTTTTTTGTTTTCAGTGCTGAAGCAAAAACATGGCGTGTTGGCTCTTCGCAACAAATCAAAAACATTAAGGAAGCAGTCAACAAAGCTTCTGCAGGCGATACCATTCTTATCTATCCCGGCTTGTATAAAGAAGGGCAGATTATTCTTACAAAAAAACTTTTTTTAAAGGGGATTAATTTCCCGATCCTGGATGGAGAAAAGAAAGTGGAAATATTAACCATCCGCAGTGATGGTTCTGTTGTGGAAGGGCTTCATTTTCGAAATTCAGGTCACAGCAGTTACAATGATATAGCTGCATTACGAATTGCAGACAGCCGTTCTGTTACTGTACGGAACAATAAAGTTGACTTCAGCTATTTTGGAATCTACTCACAGCATGCAACTGCATGTGCCATCAGTAATAATGTTTTGAATTCAGATGCGAAGGATGAAATATCATCGGGCAATGGCATTCACTGCTGGAAGAGCGACAGTATGCTGATCGCAGGCAATGATGTGACCGGTCATCGTGACGGAATTTATTTTGAATTTGTAACCAACTCTGTTATAAAGAATAATATCAGTCACCAGAATGTGCGGTATGGATTACATTTCATGTTTTCCAACTATAATAGTTATCTGTCAAATACTTTTCGAGATAATGGGGCAGGGGTTGCAGTAATGTATTCGAAAGGAATCAGGATGTTTAAGAATACGTTTTCTGACAACTGGGGCTCTGCTGCTTATGGAATTTTAATGAAAGATATTACCGACAGTCATGTGGAAGGAAATTTTTTTATCCGGAATACAGTGGGTGTTATGATGGAAGGCAGTAACCGGATTATAGTGATGAAAAATACTTTTGAAAGTAATGGCTGGGCCATGAAGATCCAGGCAAGCTGCATGGATAATACCATCACACAAAATAATTTTAAAGCCAATTCATTTGACATGGCAACCAATGGCGATTTGGTGCTGAATACTTTTGAAAAGAATTACTGGGATAAGTATGAAGGCTATGATCTCAACAGGAATGGAATTGGTGATGTGCCTTATCATCCTGTAAGTATGTTTTCCATGATCAGTGAACGCAATTCATCCAGTATGATGCTGTTTCGAAGTTTTATTGTTGGATTGCTTGATAAGGCAGAGAAGATGCTGCCTGTTATTACACCTGTTGATCTTAAAGATGGTCAGCCCTTAATGAAACCTTTAAAACTCTGAGAATGATCATTGCCAGCAACGTTACAAAAACATTCGGCAGATTAAAAGCACTGGATAATGTAAGTGTGAATTGTGCAAAGGGTCAAACCATTGCACTGATTGGTCCAAACGGCAGTGGAAAAACAACGCTCATTAAATCCATACTTGGGATGGTAGTTCCGGATAGCGGTTTTATTACGTTTGATCAGCATAATATTCTGCACGACTGGAATTACCGTAGGCGGATTGGATATATGCCCCAGATAGGAAGGTATCCTGAAAATATGAGTATTGCACAAGTGTTTGCTATGATGAGGGATATCCGCAAATCTTCATCCACTGTAATTGATGAAGAACTGATTGCTGCATTTGGTTTGAACGAACTGATGAATAAGAAAATGCGTACACTCAGCGGAGGTACAAGGCAAAAAGTAAGTGCCTCACTTGCCTTTTTATTTAATCCTGATGTTTTGATCCTTGACGAGCCAACTGCAGGGCTTGATCCTGTTGCTTCAGAAATTCTGAAACAAAAAATTGTACAAGAAAAGGAAAAAGGGAAACTCATTCTTATTACCTCGCATGTGTTAAGTGAGCTTGATGATGTGGTTAGTGAAATTATTTATATGCAGGAAGGTAAACTGCAGTTTCATAAAACACTTTTGCAGCTGCAGGAAGATACTGGTGAGGTGAAACTGGCAAAAGCAATTGCTCAAATCATGAAATGAAGCAAATAAACAAAATAGAAAAGAAACACATGAAATGATTATTATGCGTACGATTATAAAATATGTAGTGCTGGATCTGGTTAAGAACAAGATCGTCCTTGTATATACTTTCTTTTTACTGGCGATGTCGCTGGGCATTTTCAGTATGGATGAAAATGCAACAAAGGGAATTATGAGTTTAATGAACCTGGTGTTAATTTTTATACCATTGGTGAGCATTATTTTTTCAACTATTTACGTCTATAACTCCTCTGAGTTTATTGAGTTACTGGTAGCACAACCATTAAAAAGGAAAACACTCTGGCTGAGCATCTATACAGGTCTTTCACTATCATTATCATTGGCATTCCTGGTGGGAGTGGGGATTCCTGTATTGTTGTATGATGGTACTTCAACGGGATGGATATTAATTCTTTCGGGATTATTTCAAACCATCATCTTTACCGGCATTGCTTTACTTGCTTCAGTAAACACAAGAGATAAAGCAAAAGGTATTGGCGTTTCTATTTTACTTTGGTTCTTTTTTACGCTGATTTATGATGCCATTGTTTTATTGCTGCTTTTTCAGTTCAGTGAGTACCCAATGGAAACACCCATGATAGCATTGAGTATGCTGAACCCTGTTGATCTTTCAAGGATATTGATTCTTCTAAAGCTGGATATATCGGCTTTGATGGGATATACAGGAGCAGTGTTCAAAGATTTTTTTGGAAGCAACACAGGAGTTTTGTTGTCGGGAATGATGTTATTGATGTGGGCATTCATACCTTTATGGCTCTCGCTGAAAAAATTTCAACACAAAGATCTGTAAAACCCATTTTATGCTTTCAGGTAACATCAATGATCAGTTTCATTTCGATAAGATTGGAAAAGCTGCTCTTTACAAAGACGAACGTTTTCATGTAATGCTGCTCAACCTCCCGGAAGGAGAAGAGCTGAAACCACATGCCTCCAAGACAGATGCTTTCTGTATTGTGCAGAAAGGAGAAGCAGATTTTATACTGGAAGGAGTTCATTCGCATGTAAAGAAAGGTGACCTCTTTTCGTTTAAAGCCAAACAGGAACATTCATTGAAAGCATTGACTGATTTCAGTATGTTGCTGATTAAATAATATAAAATGAAAAAGGACATAGAAGACAGGGATGATATCATTCGGCTGGTGAATACTTTTTATGATAAGGTGAAACCCGATGAAACCATTGGTTACTTCTTTAACCGTGTAGTGGATGTAAATTGGGAAAAACATTTACCGGTGATGTATAATTTCTGGGAGAATATCATTTTTCATTCCGGAGGCTATTCAGGGAATCCCATGAAGCATCATGTGGACCTTCATCAAAAATCGCCCATGAAAAAGGAGCATTTTAACAGGTGGATACAATTGTTCAATGAAACAGTTGATGAATTGTTTGAAGGGACACATGCAGAACAGGCTAAGCAACGAGCATTGTCTATTGCTACAGTTATGCAGATTAATATTGCTCAGTTGCCCAATGAGGAATCTATTTACTGATATTTGCAGGGGAAATAAAAAAGGCATCCATTGGATGCCTTTTTTTATGAATATAAGTAAAGTTTTATTTAGCAGGAGCAGCTAACAACACTGCATCAATAACATGAATGATGCCGTTTGTAGCCGGTATTGAAGCAATCACATTGGCGCCATTCACAGTAATCTTTCCGTCTTTATTTCCAATGGTTATATTTTCACCGCTGGCCATGCCGTAGGTCATTCCATCAGCCAGTAATGCATCTTTCAATACGCCAACATACACATGATATTCAAGAATTGCCCGGAGTTTATCTTTGTTTTCCGGTTTGAGCAAATCTTCCAAAGTGCCTTTTGGTAATTTATCAAAAGCAGCATTGGTTGGTGCAAAAACAGTAAACGGTCCGGCATTACTGATAACATCAACATAGGAGGCCGCCTTCAGAGCTGCTACAAGTGTAGTGTGGTCTTTGCTGCCAACTGCAATTTTGACAATATCTTTTCCTGATTCATCGTCCTGAACTGCAGATTGTCCGGCACCTGTTGATTGTTCTGCGGCAGCACTTGTGCCTCCTGATTGATCAGCAGCATTATTACAGGCTGATAAAGCAAAGAAAACAGCAGCAATGAGCATGAAATACTTCATATAGTTTCAGTTTATTGTTGAAGAATGGTTTTAGCGATACCGAAAGTAGAAATGACATTGCCGGAAAATTATGATCGAGATCATAATAGCTGAACATTTCTTATTCTTGCAGTGTTATCTCAATAAAACATATGGGAATTCTTCGCCAGATAGCTGAATGTTTATACATCAAAAAGCCTGACCCAAAACAGGAAAAAACACAGTGGATGAAATACATGCACGGCATTAACCGCATTTCAATTCTGCTGTTTTTATTTGCGTTGATTGTGATTCTTGTGCGGTTGGTGATACTTCCATTCTTGAAGTAAGTAGACAGGATAATTGCCGATTGTTCAACGGTCTTTCACAAATTGAACAATGAATTGGGCTGCTTTTGCTGAAGCATCTCCACCTGCATGCAGA
Organism: Lacibacter sp.; assembly: GCA_040081135.1. Taxonomy (GTDB): domain Bacteria; phylum Bacteroidota; class Bacteroidia; order Chitinophagales; family Chitinophagaceae; genus Lacibacter. The sequence goes on from JBEBHT010000093.1 coordinate 10,210, forward strand.
ATGTCTTTCAGCCCTTGATAATCCCGTGTCAGCTGTTCCCTTTGTGCAGAGCCGGGAAGGATTTTTCTTAGTTCAGAAACAAGATTCTCTTTATTCATTTCATGCTGAATCAATTCCTTTACAACTTCTTTATCCATAATAAGATTAACAAGTGAAATGAATTTGATGTTAATCAGCCGCTTGGCGATTTGGTAACTTATTTCGTTGCCTTTATAACATACAACCTGTGGTACATTAAATAATGCTGTTTCTAATGTAGCTGTACCCGATGTTACAAGTGCTGCTGCTGATTGCTGTAATAGAGAATATGTTTTATTACTTACCGATGATACATTACTGTATTCTTTAATCATCTCTGTATAAAATGAATCATCAAGACCGGGAGCTCTGGCAACAATAAACTGGTATGCAGGAAATTCTTTACTTACTTCAAGCATAACTGGAAACTTTTTTAAGATTTCCTGTTTGCGGCTGCCGGGTAAAAGGGCAATAACAGGTTTATCTGAAAAACGTTCACGCTGATTTTTCAATTGAAAACTTTCAACTTCCTCAAGAAGCGGGTGCCCCACATATTCAACATCCCAGTTCCATTTACTTTTATAGTATTCTTTTTCAAAAGGTAAAATCGCCAGCATGAGATCAATACATTGTTTCATCATTTTCACCCGGTTTTCTTTCCATGCCCATACCTGTGGAGAAATGTAATAAATGACCTTTATATTATTTTCTTTGGCCCATTTGGCAATACGTAAGTTGAATCCGGGATAATCAATTAGTATTAATACATCCGGTTTATGCTGCAGAATATCTTCTTTGCAGTAGGAGAGGTTTTTAAAAATAATAGTGATGTTTTTCAGAACCTCTACAAAACCCATAAATGCAAGGTCACGGTAATGTTTTACCAATGTTGCACCGGCTGCCTGCATTTTATCGCCACCCCAGCATCGGATGTTAGCCATTGAATCTTTACGGTGCAGTTCCTTAATTAAATTGCTTCCGTGCAAATCGCCGCTTGCTTCACCTGCTATAATATAATAATTCATGAAAAAGAGTGGATGATCATTTATGAGGAACAAAGATAATCATCTATGTTCTGTACATAAATATCGCTTTTTAATGTGTTAACATTGAATTAATCTCCCCTGAAACAGCCAGTTGGGCATCATTCAAATATTTTACTGAAACCCTTTGTCAACAAGGGTTTTAAGTTTTTTTTCTGAAAGTTAAGGGCATGAAATGTATCGAATCTTGGTTTGAATGCTGCAAAAAACGGGTTTACATTTGTGTTGTCATTGAAACAATAACTGCTTAAATGCAGTTCAAACAACTCCGGAAGTCATTTGACCCACCTTGCTTGCTCCAGGCGATACTTGCACATTGAAAAAGAGAAACAGTAAAAAGAATTTTAAACTTTTTGAGACATAGGGAAATAAAAGGCCCATGAATTAAAATTTATTCACCCGTTGAATTGATCATTTATGGATATCCTATGTTTCAGATAAAAACAACAAAAATTAAGCACATGAAAAAGACAATTAAAAATGCAGCTATCGGTTTATTTACCCTTTTAGCAGTAACGACAGGATTCACCGCTTCAGCAGGTGACGTAACAACAGGAGGCGCAGAATTGAAGATTGCAGGACAGCTGAACAACCAACCCGTATTTCAACTGAGCCTCAATAATACTGCCAACCAGCGTTTCATCATTGTAGTAAAAGATGAATTTGGTACAGTGTTACATGAAGAAATTGTTTACGGTACAAACATTAAACGCAGGTTTCAATTTAACAAAGAACTCGAAGGAGT
>JBEBHT010000094.1:0-11985 GCA_040081135.1 Lacibacter sp.
GACCCAAACCTGTTTCTGATAAAGAAAAAAGAAAAAGAAAACGTATCCCGATTGATAAGAAAAGCGGTTCACAGCCGGGCGGTGGTCATCAGCAGGGTGGTGGACAGCAACAGGGTGGTTTCCAGAACAGGAATAATCAGCAAGGCGCAGCTCCTCAACGTACTGGCGAAAGAAAAACAATTGTCAGCAGAACTGACCGCAGCAAAGGTGGTGCAGCTCCCCGCAGAGAAGATAAAGTTATTGATGCAAAAGAAATTCAGGAAAAACTCCGTGAAACGCAGGCCAAGCTTGCTGGTGGCGGCGGTCGTGGCAAGAGCTTAAAGGCAAAATACCGTAAACAGAAGCGTGACGAAATGGCCGATCATATGCATGACGGCACTGAAGATAATAAACTGCAGGTAACTGAATTTGTAAGCGCAGCGGAGTTAGCCAGTTTAATGGATGTTTCAGCAACTGATGTTGTGGCAAAATGTTTTGGACTTGGTTTGATGGTATCCATCAATCAGCGTCTGGATGCTGAAGTAATTGAACTGGTTGCCAGTGAATTTGGCTTTGAAGTTGAGTTCATTGATATGGAGAAGCAGGCAGAAATGGAGGAAGATGATGATGTGGATGATACCGATGATCTGAAACCAAGAGCTCCGATTGTTACTATTATGGGTCACGTAGATCATGGTAAAACTTCATTGCTTGATTATATCCGTAATGCAAATGTTGTATCTGGTGAAGCAGGAGGTATTACCCAGCATATTGGTGCATATGAAGTAACCAATGCAGAAGGTAAAAAGATCACCTTCCTTGATACACCCGGTCACGAAGCGTTTACAGCGATGCGTGCACGAGGTGCGAAAGTGACTGATATTGCCATCATAGTTGTTGCTGCTGATGATGCGGTGATGCCACAAACAAAGGAAGCCATCAGTCATGCGCAGGCAGCAAATGTGCCAATGATTTTTGCGGTGAATAAAATGGATAAAGATGGAGCTAATCCGCAAAAGATATACGAGCAGTTATCACAAATGAATATCCTTGTTGAAGAGTGGGGCGGTAAATTCCAAAGCCAGGAATTATCGGCCAAGAAGGGATTGAACATTGATAAGTTGCTGGAGAAAATATTACTGGAAGCTGAGTTGCTTGATTTGAAGGCAAACCCTGAAAGGGAAGGTACTGGTTCTATTATTGAAGCATCACTGGATAAGGGTCGTGGTTATGTTGCAACCATCCTGGTGCAGAACGGAACACTTGAACAGGGTGATTTGATTGTATCTGGTCAGCATTACGGACGTATCAAAGCAATGTTCAATGAAAGAAATCAGCGTATTGAAAAAGCTGGTCCATCAACTCCGGTTCAGATTCTTGGTTTGAATGGTGCACCGCAGGCGGGCGAGAAATTTAAAGTGTATGAAGATGAAGCCGAAGCAAAAGAAGTGGCTGGTCGCCGTGCACAGATTCTCCGTGAGCAGGGTATCAGAACCAAGAAACATATTACGCTTGATGAAATCGGTCGTCGTTTGGCACTGGGTAACTTTAAAGAATTGAACCTGATTATTAAAGGTGATGTGGATGGTTCAGTAGAAGCCCTAACCGATTCATTACAGAAACTATCAACAGAAGAAATTGCGGTGAATGTGGTTCACAAGGCGGTGGGACAAATTTCAGAAGCGGATGTTACACTGGCAAGTGCATCAGATGCGATCCTGATTGGTTTCAACGTTCGTCCATCAATACAGGCTTCCAGGTTAGCAGATCAGGAAGGAGTGGAAATTAAAAACTACTCTATTATCTATAATGCAATTGAAGAGGTGAAGAGTGCGATGGAAGGTTTGCTTGAACCGAAGATCACAGAAAAAGAAGTTGCAACTGTTGAAATACGTGAAGTGTACAAGTTTGATAAGGCAACCGTTGCCGGTTGCTATGTACTGGAAGGAAAGATTAAACGTGATGCAAAAGTTCGATTGTTCCGTGATGGTATCCTCGTTTATCCAAGACAGGAAGGTGGTTTTGCAGAGCTCGGAAGCTTAAAACGCTTTAAAGATGATGCAAAAGAAGTTGCTTCTAACATGGAGTGCGGCTTAACCATTAAGAACTTTGCAGATGTGAATGTGGGTGATACAGTAGTTGCCTTTGAAGAAGAAGAAGTGAAACGTACATTATAAAACATTGCTCAAACAAGGGAATGTTAAAACAGAGATGGCCGTGCTTAAAAGACGGCCATCTCTATTACTTTTGATGCTCATCATTAATACAGAATGAAAAAATTAGTTACCGTAATTGTTTTGTTTGCTGCATTGGCAGTACAGGCACAAACAAAAAAGATCACAGCAGATAAGATCATTGGAGTTGTTGGTGATCGTATTGTATTGAAATCAGATATTGACAATCAGCTCAACGATGCAAAGAGCAAGGAATATGATTTGCCTCCTGATGCACATTGTTATTTAATGCAGCAGCTTATCATCAATAAAATGCTGGCCATCCAGGCAGAAAAAGATTCATTGCCTGTGAGTGATGAAGAAGTGGAAGCAGATGTTGACAACCGTATCCGTTATTTTATTCAGCAGTATGGTTCAAGAGAAGTAATTGAACAGATCACCGGTAAAACCATTTACCAGTTTCGTGAGGAAATGCGTGAACCAATTAAAGAAGGAAAGCTGGCGGGTGCTATGCGCAGCAAAATTGTTGAGAATGTAAAGATCACACCTAATGAAGTAAAAGCATATTTCGACAAGATACCCAAAGACAGTTTGCGTTTTTATGAAATGGAACTGGAAATTGGGGAGATTGTTATTTATCCAAAGGCTGGAAGGGAAATGGAAGAATATGCACAGGATGAATTGAAAGAGTACAAGAAGATGGTTGAAAGCGGATCAAAGAAATTTGATTTCTTAGCAACACAGTACAGTGAAGATCCGGGAGTAAAAGAAAATGGCGGTATGTATGTACTGAACAGGAATGACAAACAGTGGGATCCAACTTTCTTCAACACTGCAATGAGTTTAAAAGAAGGACAGATTTCAAGAGTAATCAAATCAAAATTCGGGTATCATATCATTCAGTGTCTTTCAAGGAATGGAGAAGAAGTAACAGTCCGTCACATATTGAAAATTCCAAGGATCAACCAGGAAGACATTAATACTGCTATCAGCAAACTGGATACAGTACGTTCAAAAATTATTGCCGGCACAATTAAGTTTGGTGAAGCAGTGAATAAATATTCGGATGAACCCAATTCTAAATTCACCGGCGGTCGTAAAACCGGCCAGGATGGATCATCTGTAATTACCATTGATCAACTTGATAAGGATATTATTCCCTTGCTTGAAAAATTAAAACCGGGTGAATATTCTCAGCCAGTGGCATTTACTGATGAAAGCGGTAAGAAAGGTGTACGTATGGTTCACCTCATCAGCCGCACAGCTCCGCACAGAGAAAACCTGAAAGATGATTACAGTAAACTGTCTGACCGGGCTTTGGAATTGAAAAAAGAAAAAGAACTGGAGAAATGGTTTATCAAAAACTCACAGACATTCTACGTTGACATTGATGACGAGTATAAAAACTGCGAAGCGATCAAAGCAATACTCGGTGAAACGGTTAAAAAGTAAAGAGAATGTGAAAATATTGGTCCCGCCAGCGGCGGGACTTTCTTTTGTTTGGAATATTGCATGTATGTACATACATTTGTGTTGTGAAACTTGAACAAGCAATACAAAGTGTGAATTTTAAAAACGAAACCCATAAGGCGGGGCTGAATATTTTGTATACAGCCTGGTGGCTCAAAACATTGATGAGCAAAGAGCTGAAGAGCTTTGGATTAACCCATGAACAATACAATGTGCTCAGGATTCTGAAAGGAAAGTCGCCGGAAGAGATGTGTGTGAAGGATATTGCCTGCCGCATGATTGAGAAAAGCTCAAATGTACCAAGGATCATAGACCGTTTGGTGATCAAAAAGCTGGTAAGGCGTTCGAATGATGCAAACGATAAAAGGCATACAGTAATGTCGTTGACAGAAGCAGGTTTAAATATTCTTTCGCTGAGCACACAAAAGATTAACCATGTGTTTGAAAAAACAATTTTGATGAATGAAGCATCAGCAGCGGAACTGAATAATCTGCTTGAATTAATCAGGGAAAACGAAAGTTGATATTTTTTTAAACAAATACATGTATATACACATAATAAAAATACAGTCATGAAAACAGTATTACATAAAGCAGAAACAAGAGGACATGCCAATCATGGTTGGCTCAATAGTTATCACAGCTTCAGTTTTGCGGGTTATTATGAACCCAGCAGAATTCACTTTGGAGCATTAAGGGTTTTGAATGATGATACCGTTTCAGCAGGTATGGGCTTTGGTACTCATCCGCATGATAATATGGAAATCATTTCCATTCCATTAAGCGGTGATCTGAAGCATAAAGACAGTATGGGAAATGAAACGGTGATTAAGCAGGGTGATGTACAGGTGATGAGCGCTGGTACAGGTATTGCTCACAGTGAAATGAATGCAAACAAAGACAGGGAAGTAAAGTTCCTGCAGATCTGGGTATTTCCGAATAAGAAAAATGCACAACCCCGATACGGACAGATTACACTTGATGTAAGTAAAATGAACAACAATCTGCTGCAGGTAGTGAGTCCGGATGAAAATGATGAGGGAGTTTGGATTCACCAGGATGCATGGTTCAGTCTTGGAAATCTCAACAAGGATTTTTCAACTGAATACAAATTGAAAAACAGCAGCAACGGTGTGTATGCATTTGTTCTGGAAGGGTCAGTTACGATCAACGGGGAAGTATTGAGCAAAAGAGATGGATTGGAAATTACAGAAACAGAGGCGTTACAAATCACATCAACTGCAGATGCTAAACTTCTGCTGATGGAAGTTCCGATGGTTCTTTAAAAAAGTTTAAACATAAATTTAAATAAAAGCAAAATCTAAACACAATGGCAACGTACAAAATTGATGCGGCACACAGTGACATTATTTTCAAAGTAAAACACCTGATGATTACAAATGTAACAGGACAGTTTAAAGCTTTTGATGCAACACTTACATCTGATAAAGATGATTTCAGTGATGCAGTTGTAACCTTTACTGCAGATATCAACAGTGTTGATACACGCAACGAACAGAGAGATGGCCACCTAAAAAGCGATGATTTCTTTAATGCAGAGAAATATCCTGAACTTAAATTTGTATCTACTTCATTTACTAAGAATGGCGAAGGGTATAAACTCAAAGGCGATCTCACCATCCGTGATGTAACAAAAACAATTGAGTTGAAAGCAGATTACAATGGAGCAATGGTTGATCCATGGGGACAATCAAAAGTAGGTTTTGAAGCAGAAGGAACCATCAAAAGAAAAGAATTTGGCTTAGGCTGGGATGCAGTTACAGAAGCCGGTGGAATTGTAGTAAGTGATGATGTAAAGCTTCAGTTGAATATTCAGTTCATTAAACAATAACTCATCAACAGGTTGAAGTAAAATATCAGGGCTGAAGCCAGGGATACTAATTCATTATCCCGGCCTTAAGGCCGGGATAATTGAAATCAAAAAAAGGATTAAGCCCTGAATGATTCTAAACAAAATAATCATGAAACAAATCAAGTCAGTCAGGAAAGCGGCTCCTTCTCATATGGTAGGAGATGGCTTTAAGGTAAAAACATTTATTTCGTCGCAGATGTGGCAGGATATGAGCCCTTTTCTGATGCTTGATTATATTGAGCCTGTTAACTATTTGCCAACAGATCATCCACGTGGTGTGGATGTGCATCCGCATAAAGGATTTGAAACGGTAAGCATTTTATGGGAAGGTGCATTGGCACATGAAGACAGCAGCGGTGGTAAAGGCAATCTGTATGCAGGCGATGTACAATGGATGACGGCAGGTGCAGGTATTTTACACAAAGAGTTTCATGAAAAGGAATTCAGTAAGAAAGGTGGTGTATTACATGGCGCACAGTTATGGGTCAACCTGCCGGCAAAAAACAAATCTACCCCGCCTGCTTATCAGGATATCCGTTCTGCAAATATTCCTGAAGTATTGATAGAAAATAATAAAGGGAAAGTAAGAATCATTGCAGGAGAACTGGATGGAGTAAAAGGTCCAGCTAATACGTTTACCCGTATTAATATTTTTGATGCACATGCTAATGCCGATGCTTCTTTTAATTTGAAAGTAACAGAGGGTGATCATACAGCTATGCTCTTGTTAAAAGGAACGGTGATGATCAATGATGATAAAACAGCAAGAGAAGGAGATTTGCTGATTTTTGAGAAGACGGGTGAAAACATCCACATTCAAACAAATAATGAAACACACCTGTTATTACTCAGTGGTGAACCAATTACTGAACCTGTTGCTGCTTACGGACCATTTGTAATGAATACGCAGCAGGAAATTATGGAAGCGATCAATGATTTTAATGCAGGGAAATTTGGACACATGAACTAATTATTATGGTTTCATCATCTATCGGCCAAGAACAATACAGGGTTACACACAGTAATGGAAGGCACCAGTTTTTTGCGGATGAACCTGCAGAAAAAGGAGGAAAAGATACAGCACCAACTCCTGATGAATTACTGGAAGCTGCTTTAGCCAGCTGTACACTGGTTACATTAAGAATGTATACGGATCATAAGCAGTTGGAAACCGGGGTAATCAATATTTCCGTTTCTTTACAGAGGGAAGCAGGAAAATCAATCATTACAAGAGTGTTGAAATTCGAAAAACAAGTTACTGAAGAACAAAAGCAACGGTTGATACAGGTTGCAAAAGCATGTCCTGTTTCAAAAACATTATCACGTGATGCTGAACTGATTGTTGAAATAAACCAGTAATGAGCGCAAAAAAAATAAAATGAATATTGAAATTATATCAGGCAGTCCGAGAGAAAACAGCATTACACACAGGGTAGCATTATTTCTGAGAAAAATCTTAACAGAGAAAACAAAACATCGTGTAGATATTATTGATGTGAAAGACTGGGATTTACCTTTCCTGCAAAATGTATTTGTATCAGTAGATGCAACACCCGATCAGTTTAAACCATTAAGCAAGCGGATGTTTGAAGCAAAGGCTTTCATTCTGGTTACCCCTGAGTTTAACGGAAGTTATACATCTGCAATGAAAAATGTACTGGATCATTATCCCAAACAAAGCAGGAAGGCATTTGGAATTGTAACAGCCAGCCCCGGGATGATGGGAGGGATGAGGGCCACTCAGCAGATGCAGCTGCTGATCAATGCGTTATTCGGAATTGCCAGTCCTCATATGCTGGTGGTAGGTGGTGTGGATAAGAAATTTGATGCTGAAGGCAACCTTGTTGACGAAACTTATCAGAAAACAATTGATGTATTTGTACGGGAGTTTTTATGGCTTGCAGAAAGCCTGCATCCCGAAACTGTGTCCAATTAATGCAGTTCATCTGGCAGAGGAATCTTACCTTTGCGCCTTCTTACACGAATCATGAGCGATGAAATAAAACACGAATGCGGCTTAGCCTTTATTCGTTTACGTAAGCCTTTCTCTCATTACCAGAAACAATATGGCTCCGTGCTGTATGGCCTTAATAAGCTGTACCTGCTCATGGAAAAACAGCACAACCGTGGACAGGATGGTGCCGGAATTGCAGCCGTAAAATTAAATGTGGAACCGGGTTATCCTTTTCTGCATCGTTTACGCAGCAGCGCCAATCAACCCATTGCTGATTTATTCTTTAAAGTTGGACAGGAAGTAGCGGAGCTCGAAAAATATCAACCCGATATCAAACAGCATCCCGGACTCATGAAGGGTCATTTGCCTTTTTTGGGTGAATTAATGCTGGGTCATTTACGCTACGGAACACAGGGCAAAAACAATGTTGAATTTTGCCATCCCTTTATCAAAAGAAATACAAATTCATCAAGAAACCTCGCCCTTGCCGGGAACTTCAACCTTGTAAATACAGACGAACTTTTTGGGCTGGTGAATATTGATCCGGGCGAATTTCAAAAGCAAAGCGATCTGGCGGCTATGATGGAAGTGGTTCATCATTTCCTTGTGAAAGAAGATGAGCTCAATCCAAACAGCCCCTCTTTATGTAAGGTATTAAAAAAGGCAGCCCCTTTGTTTGATGGTGGTTTTACAGTAGGTGGTATGACGGGTAATGGAGCAGGATTTGTAATTCGAGATGCCCATGGTATTCGCCCTGCTTATTATTATGTGGATGATGAAGTGATTGTTGCTGCCAGCGAAAGAGCTGCTATCAGAACAACCTTTAATGTGGGTGAAAATGAAGTGCTGGAACTGATGCCGGGGCAAGCTTTAATTGTTGAGCCTGATGGGCACTGTCATATAGAACAGATACTGGAACCTAAAGAAAGAAGAGCCTGCTCATTTGAACGGATCTATTTCAGCCGTGGCAGTGATGAAAAAATTTACAGAGAACGTATTACTCTCGGTCATAAACTGAGTAAACGTATTCTTGAGCATATCAACTACGATTTAAAAAATACCATCTTCTCCTATATACCCAATACAGCTGAAGTTGCTTTTTATGGTTTGGTGAAAGGGATGGAAGAATATCTCAACCAGATCAAAGTGCAGCGTATTATGAGCTGGGGCAATGATTTCAACGAAGAGAAATTAAGTGAAATGGTGAACCGTAAGATCCGCCAGGAAAAAATTGCCATCAAAGATGTGAAGCTGCGGACCTTTATTACAGAGGACAGCAGCAGGAATGAAATGGTGCAGCACGTGTACGATATTACATACGGTACTGTACGAAAAGGAGAAGATACATTGGTGGTAATTGATGACAGCATTGTACGTGGTACCACTCTCAAGGAAAGTATTGTACGGATGCTTGGCCGGTTGAATCCTAAAAAGATCATTGTTGTTTCCAGCGCTCCGCAGATACGATATCCTGATTGTTATGGAATTGATATGAGCAAGCTGGGTGATTTCGTTGCTTTTCGTGCAGCAATTGAATTGCTGAAAGAGCGGAATATGGAAGGAATCATTGAAGAAGCGAATACAACCATTAAAGAACTTCAGCGGAATAATCAGCTGCATACAGAAAATGTTGTACGCCGTTTATATAAACCATTTACAACAGAAGAAATCAGCGATAAGATTGCCGAGCTGATAACCCCATCGGGCTTTTCAACACCTGTACAGGTTATTTATCAAAACATTGAAGATCTGCATGCAAGCTGCCCGACAAATACAGGCGACTGGTATTTTACGGGAAATTATCCAACACCGGGGGGTAACAGAGTTTGCAACAAAGCCCTTCTCAATTACCTGGATGGGAAAAATGTAAGAGGATATTAAAATAAAGTGTAATACGCAACCGTTTGGCCGAATATTTGCTACGTATTAGTACCCGTCTTTAAAATCAATTCTTTTTTAAACACCTCGAAAAATACTTCAAAAGCCCCCGGCATACGCAGGTGGCTTTTTTATTGGCCGAAATCTTTATTTTACAGCAATCATGAAAACATTACTACTTGTAAGACATGCTAAAAGCAGTTGGGAAGAACCGGGGCAAAAAGATTTTGACCGTCCTTTAAATGAAAGAGGGTTAAAAGATGCACCTATGATGGCGAAACGGCTGCTTGCAAGAAAGGTTAAAGTGGATGTATTCATCAGCAGTACAGCCAAACGGGCAAAAAAAACCTGTGAGTTGTTTATGAAGGAATTTGATGCAGATCCGGACACGATGGTACCTCAGCCAAAGCTCTACCTTGCCGAACCCGATGCTTTTATTGAAGTGATTCGGAAAATTGACGAAGCTGTTGATCATGCAATTATCTTTTCTCACAACAACGGCATTACTGATTTTGCAAATCAAGTTACAACTGCAAGAATTGATGATATGCCCACCTGCTCAGTATTTGCAATAAAGTTCAAAACAAAAAGCTGGGCTGATTTTGAACAGGCAGAAAAGGAATTTTGGTTTTTTGATTATCCCAAGCTTCCAGATGCAAAGTAGCATGGGGATTAAAATTTTGTGAACTGAAGTTCCTGTGCCGGGTTCAGCTCATCATCTTTAAAGATAACCCTGCCATAAGTTTTGAGGCTGATATCCCATTCCTTGCTGATGTAAATGAGCTCAATTTCGGGTGAGTTGATGGAAAGTATAAATTTTTGACGGGTGCTGTCTTCCTTCCATGTTCCATTGTAATTATTTACTCCATCTGTTACAGTTACAACCTTATCTGGCTGAAAGGTAAATTGCCATCCGGCGAAAGCGGCTGTGTTGTTGACTCCATAATCTTTCATCAGGTTTACATACCATTTCCCCTGGATGATGATGCTTGTAAGAGAAGGTACATCTGCGGGTTTACGGCAGGAAAAAACAGCTATTGCACAAATCAGCAAAAGAGGTAGTATTTTTTTCATAGCAGAAGGTTGTTGGTTAGACTAAGGTAAAACGCTTAATTCATTGCTTTATTGAGTAAAACACCCTAAAAAGAAAAGGCAGCCTGATTCAGGCTGCCTTTTCTTTTGTGAATTGAAATCTTATTTGACTCCGTATTTCTGTTTGTAACGTTCGTTCAGTTGTTTGTGCTTGTCTTCCAGGCTAACCTGCCTGCCCTGTATAAAAGCAAGTGTAACGATGCTTGTTTTCATGTCAAGGATATCTCCTTCGCTGATTACCATATTTGCATCTTTGCCCGTTTCAATGGAACCTGTTTTGCCATCAATACCCAGAATTTTTGCAGCGTTAAGAGTAATGGCTGATAAAGCCTGTTCTTTTGTAATACCATAAGTAACTGCAGTGCCAGCATTGAAAGGAAGGTTGCGGCCACGGGTTTGTCCGTCTTCATCATTGATAGCATACAGCACACCTGCATTTTGTAAATAGGTAGCTGCTTTGTATGGCTGATCCACATCATCATCTGCCATGGTTGGCAAACTATGCTGCTGACCAAGGATGACTGCAATATTGTTTTGTTTCAGCAAATCTGCAATCTGCCAGCTTTCACTTGCTCCAACAATCACAACATCAAAACCAAACTCTTTTGCAAAATCAATTGCTACCAGCATTTCTTTTACAATGTCGCAATGAACAAAGAGTTTTTGTTTCTTTTCGAGCAATGCCTTTACTGCTTCAAACTTTAAGTTGATTTTACTGTGAACAGTTTCTTTGTGATATGCAGCTGCTTCACGGAAAAAACTTTTGATTCCTTCAATCTGGTTCAGTCCTTCTTTAATTACATCAGCAGCTGTTCTTGTTTCAGGAGTACCACGAAATGCAGCAAAAGGATTGGGACGGAAAAACAGAGACGGCATATTCATGTGCATTTGTCCATCGGCTCCGTAAATCGCATCTTCCCAGTTCCAAGCATCAAGTTGAACAACAGAAGAGGAGCCGCTGATGGTTCCACCCTGTGGTACAACATTGGCAAATAAAATGCCATTGCTTTTTAATGTGTTGATTACTCTTGAATCGGTATTGTAAGCAACTATTGAACGGATCGATGGATTAAAAACACCAATCTCTGTATGATCAATGGTTGCCCGTACACTGTTCACTTCTACCAAACCTAATTGTGAGTTGGATAAAATAAGTCCGGGATAAACATGTTTTCCTTTTAGATCAACCAGTTTGCCGGGAGCAGAAGGAGCAGTTTCTCCAACAGCAATGATCTTACCATTTTCAAATGTTACAAATCCATTTGCAATCACTGTTCCGTTACCAATATGAACAGTTGCATTCGCCAGTGTTATTTTTTCTGTTTGTGGTTTTGCCGGGTACACATCATCCTGTGCAAAGACAGCTACCGACAAAAACAGAATATTGATGATTAATAATATCTTCTTCATTGTCTTGAATTTTATTGGTTACCATTTTGATCATTCTCCTGTGCATCGATTACCAGCAAGCCATGACTGTGATAATGATCTGTACAGGTTTGCATTAATTCCATGCTTGGTGCAAACGGAACTGTTGGCATACCTGCTCTTTTTTCACCGATCAT
>JBEBHT010000488.1:0-2748 GCA_040081135.1 Lacibacter sp.
AATCAACTTCTGCCTGATGCTGTTTCAGAAACGCAGCAATCTTTTTTTCATACGTACTGTCAATAAACCCTGCATAGAAGTTTAAAAAGATCACACCACCGCTTTTTGCGATGGCTTTAATCTGATCATCTTTTAAATTTCTTCTATGCGGACAAAGATTCCATACACAACTATGTGATGCAATGATTGGCTTGGTTGTAATTTTTATAATATCCCAGAATGATTGCTCGCCCAGGTGACTCACATCAACCATGATGCCCAACTCATTCATCCGTTTAATCACCTGCTTTCCAAAGCCTGTAAGACCTTTTTTGCCATCGGAGTTTAAAGCCCCTCCTTCGGAGGGGTTTGGGGAGGTTTCGTCTTTCGCACTTGTTGCCCAATCAGTAGAATTATTCCAGGTAATGGTCATATACCGCATACCTCTTTTATACAATGCATCAAGTTTGTTTAAATCGTTTTCAATCATATGTCCGCCTTCTACCCCCAGCATTGTTGCCAGCTGTTTTTCTTTGATGGCTTTTTTAAAATCAGCAGGAGAGTAAACCATCATCATTCTTGCAGGATTGCGTTGAACCCATTCATACACGCTGTCAATTTCCTGATTGGCGTAATTGTAGGGATTGATCTGATCGCCTCCGCAAAAAATGGAAAACATCTGTGCATCAACACCTCCTTCAAACATACGGGTAAGATCAGAATGAGTTTTGCCTTTTAAGTCAGTATCAAAAGCAAGCTTTTTTTCTATGGAAGAAGAGGGGATATCATTGTGTGTATCAACCAGAACCGCTGCTGTATGAATTTTTTTATACTTCTGAGCAAACAGAAAAGAAGGCAGCAGCAACAGAACAAGAATTCGTGTAAGCATGGCTGGGAAAGATTGTAAGTTTGCCGTTAAGTTATAGAAAATGCTGCAGTTAATTCAAATAAAAGAAGACGGGGTTTTGGTGAATGAAATCAGAACACTTTTTCAGGAATACGAAAAAGAGCTGGATGAAAATTTATGCTTCCAGAGTTTTGAAGCAGAGTTAAAAGACCCCTTAAAAAAGTATGGATCGCCTAAAGGAGTTTTGTACATCGCAGAATGGAATGATGCAGTGGCGGGTTGTATTGCGTTGACAGATATTTCCGAAAACATTTCGACTCCCGCAAAAGACGGGACAGGTTCGCTCAATGCAGCAGCAGATGCTTCGACTGCGCTCAGCACTGTTTGTGAAATGAAGCGATTGTATGTGCGTCCGCAATTCAGGAAACACAAAATTGGAAGAGCAATGGTTGAGCAACTGATGAAGGATGCTGAACAGCTTGGGTACAAAACGATGAAGCTTGATACATTGCAGAAACTGCAACCGGCTATTACTTTATACAAACAATACGGGTTTAAAGAAACAACAGCCTACTATGAAAACCCGTTGCCGGGAGTTGTTTATATGCAGAAGCAACTGTTATAAAGTAAGAATAAATTTCTTTGTGATAACTGTCACCAAACAGGAATAACCGGATCCATACATTTACCGGATTAATCATTCTTCAATTTGAAGCAAAAAATTACCAGGCTGGTCATTGTTTGCCTTTTATGTCTGGCAATTGTTTCAGGATTGGTAAGGATTATTACTTTATTAAAAAACTAAACAAACGAATTATGAAAAAGAACATGGGAACTGCCGATCGCATCATCAGACTTTTAGTGGCAGCTGTATTTGCTTATCTCTATTTCAGCGGCACTGTAACCGGAACATTAGGACTGGTATTGGTTATTCTTGGTGGTGTATTTGTTGCAACATCTTTAATCAGCTTCTGTCCGTTATACACAATCGTAGGAGCAAATACCTGCGGAGTAAAGAAGCCATAAAAGTAATTGGATAAAACGAATTGAAGGCAACGCATTATTGCGTTGCCTTTTTAATTTTCTTTACTTCCCTTTTCACCCACAAACCACTGTTCTTTGTTTTTAAACAGTACATTAAAAGTGGTTAAAGAACCATAGCAGCGTGTAATGTATTGCTGAATATTTACCTTCTCTTCATCGCTGAGGTTTTTACTGCTGTTGATATTTTGTTCCAGCACCCGGAGCCTGTCACGCAGCATCACAATTTTATGAAAGAAATCTTCCATCGGAATTTCTTTTGGCTTCAGTGATTTATCTTTTGGCTGCAGCAGCATCGTTCCTCCTTCCCATTTCTCACCAAGAGGAACCACTTCGCTTACACCATTCCACAAACGCAGAATTTTCAGTAGAGATTTTTCCACCTCACTGGTTGTTTCAATTTCTGCGGTTACATTTTCAGGAATAATTTCATCGAGGGCTGTATCTGTTTTATCAATTTCTTTGATGCCACTGTTGATAAAAGAAATCAGATAGGTTGCATATCGTACAGCAACAATTACACCCGGACCGTGTTGTGTATGCTGCAATCTTGTACCAATGCCGAGAGTTGTCTGTTCCATGATTAATATTTTAAGTTGGGATCTTTTTTCTTATAATGTCTTGCTGCGAACCGCATCATTACCGGAATGAGCACGGGCGCATATCTTGCTACAATCGGATTCCAGAAGCATAGCAGGAATGATAATAGAAACGCAAATGGCACAACCAGGGTTCTGAAGTTTCCATATCCTCTTCGTGCATTACTTATTGACTGATTTGAGATACCACTTTTTGGATTGCTGATATAGCGCCAGAGAAGAAAGTTGAAAAACCCGGTAAGGCAGATATTAAATACATAAAATCCATAAGGAAACAGCAAC
>JBEBHT010000489.1:0-2741 GCA_040081135.1 Lacibacter sp.
GGATAATCAATCACCACCTTCAGCATAAAACGATCCTGCTGTGCTTCAGGCAAAGGATAGGTTCCTTCCTGCTCTAATGGGTTTTGAGTAGCAAGAACAAGAAAAGGTTCTTCCAGTTTATAGGTGTGTTCACCAATGGTTACCTGGCGCTCCTGCATTGATTCAAGCAGGGCACTCTGCACTTTTGCCGGGGCACGGTTGATTTCATCGGCTAAAACAAAATTGGCGAAGATGGGCCCACGCCTTACAAAGAATTCATTTTTTTGCTGATTATAAATCATGGTGCCGATTACATCGGCAGGTAACATATCGGGAGTAAACTGAATACGGCTAAATTTGGCATTAATTGCCTGCGACAGTGTTTTAATGGCAAGTGTTTTTGCAAGACCGGGTACACCTTCCAGCAAAATATGTCCATTGCCCAAAAGTCCAATCAGCAAACGGTCAATCATGTGCTGCTGCCCAACGATCACTTTTCCAACTTCTGCACGCAATCTGTCTAAAAAAGAACCGGCATATTGAATTTTTTCATTCAGTATTTTGATGTCTTCTGCGGTTTTTAACATGTAATCTTGGTTTAGATTGTGAAAATACAATCCCCTGTTCAACAGGGAAAATCAATTTATAAACGTTATTGTCAGGATTTCATTTCCTCCTTTGCAAAAATGCGGCCGAACTTGGGAAAAAGTCGTTAGCCCGTAGTGGTTAGTAGTTAGTTATACAATTATATTTCTTGCTAAAGGCTATCGGCTAACTACTATCGGCTATTTACTAACAGTTATCTTTGCGCCCTATGGATGCAGCAAATGATTTATTTGTACGATGGATGAACCTGGAGCAGAAGCTGGTTGAGCGTTTTGGTAAGAAACCCGACCTAGAAGCTGTGCTGTTCCTGATCGGCATTCAGGAATATGGACAATTACGTGAAAAATATACGAAGGAACAAAAGCAGGACCTGATGCATGTAGCTGTTTGTTCTTTGCTTTCACAAAGCGGTTATTTTGAGTTTGATCAGTTTGACGCTGATGGATGGCCTCATTTCAAACAGCTCAAAGCCATGCCCACACTTGAAATGAAAGAACAGGAAGATTTTATTAAAGATCATGTTTTGCTTTACTTTGAACAAAAAGGACTTTAGATGAGGAGGATCATATTATTTCTTGGTTTGATCTGCCTGTTTACATCTGCCGAAGCAAAAAAAAGAAAAGTAAAAATTGTTACTAGCAAGGGAACAATTGTGGTTATGCTAAGTGATAAAACACCCAAACACAGGGACAATTTTATTAAACTGGTGAAACAGAAATTTTACGACAGTATTATTTTTCACCGTGTAATTAAAGATTTCATGATCCAGGCAGGCGACCCTGATACCCAGAAAACGATACGGAGGCGGTGGTTTGAAGTATACAATTCCTGCTGAGTTTGATACTTCGTTGTTTCACAAACGTGGTGTTTTAGCAGCTGCAAGAGATAATAATCCTGAAAAAGCCAGCAGCAGTTGCCAGTTCTATGTTGTACAGGGAAAGAAACATACAGACAGCTCATTGAACGAAGTGGAAACAAAACGGCTGGCCGGAAGAAAGATTCCGCTCAACCACCGTGAAGTATATAAGACCATTGGCGGTAGCCCGCATCTCGATCAGAATTATACCATCTTCGGCATCGTGATTAAAGGAATGGATGTGGTGGATAAAATTGCGAACGGAACAAGAGATCAGTACGACCCGGCCAAAGGAAGATGTCCGCATCATCAAAATGCTATTGAAGAAGAAATTTTTATTTTTCTGATTCATAGAAAACAGTCAATTTAGCAGCGCTCAAAACAAACTAAAATATCATGAATTTTCCTGAAAATCTCCGCTACACAAAAGACCACGAATGGATTAGCTTAGAAGGCAATATTGCAACAATTGGCATTACTGATTTTGCTCAGCGGGAGTTGGGTGATATTGTGTATGTGGATATCAACACAGTTGGTAAAGCATTGAATGCTGAAGAAATTTTCGGAACTGTGGAAGCCGTAAAAACTGTGAGTGATTTATTTTTACCTGTTGCAGGTACTGTTACAGAAATCAACACTGCATTGAACGATAAACCCGAAGCGGTGAACAGTGATCCATATGGTGAAGGCTGGATGGTGAAGGTTACAGTGAACAATCCTGCAGATGTAGAAGCTTTACTTACAGCTGCCGCCTATTCAGCTTTGGTAGCATAATGAAAGAAAAGGTTCAACAATATTTAAGAACGAAGTGGCCGGCCATTCTTTGGTCGGTCATTGTTTTTATATTACTTGCAATGCCTGCCATTAAACTGCCAACTGAAAATAAGATTGAGTTAACTCATATTGACAAAGTCATTCATTTTATTCTTTTTTTTACACTTGTTTTTTTGTGGGGCTATTACCTGCAGACAAAAAGAAGGTCTAAGGGAAAATTTCTTCTTGCCCTGATTGCAGTTACTTTCATTGCAACTTTTTATGGCATTTTAATGGAGTATGTTCAACTCTGGACCGGCCGTGACTTTGACGTGTGGGATATGGTTGCTGACGGAGTGGGTGCAGTTGCCAGCTGGCTCCTATTTGCTGTAAAAGATAAACCCCGGTAGAAACCGGGGTCGAAACCAAAACTAACTGCTTATGAGAAAAAAATTATAATCTGAATTTGTAGTACAAAGCTCGGCTATTCTTCCATTTTAAACGTAACACAATTGTTAATATTTGTGCAAACGTTCCCTGCTAACTA
>JBEBHT010000490.1:0-2737 GCA_040081135.1 Lacibacter sp.
TATGTTTGCGGCATCCGTTACCGTGCATGGCAACCACCGAGTGCATTGCATCCCACAATTGGTGTTGACACACCTCTTACTTTTGATATTGTTGATACCTGGAATGGTCGCTCCATTGGTGGTTGCACGTATTATGTATCGCACCCCGGCGGCAGAAGTTATGATACTTTTCCTGTTAATAGTTTTGAAGCCGAGAGCCGCCGCATCAGCCGCTTTGGCAATACTAGCCATACACAGGAACCACGTTTTATAACCGTGCTGTCTTCCGTCACGCAGCATTATATTGAAAACAACCGTGGGCCTTTTGTATATGATGCACCTGCGCCGGAAATAAATAATGAGTTTCCATGCACGCTTGACTTGAGGTTGAAGAAAGGAGTTGAATAAATAGAAGGAAGAAATACATTTTTGTAATCAGCAATATTGCTATTATCAACTTTTGTTGCGTCGCACTCTTCAACGTTCTGTACGTTGGTCAGGAATGTTCAAAATATCCTCTTTGTTCCGTAGGAACAATTTGTGGGTAGAAACAATAAAATAAAAACGGTACAACGTTCCATCGGAACGTTTCGTGCATCCAGCATTTTAATATTAGCATCATGCGTTCCTACGGAACGCTGTTCATTACCATACCTTTTTTCTACCCATCTTGTGTTCCGCTGGAACACATTGAGAGGAGTACTATTTTTTCTCAGGCATATTTCTTGCTTTATTACACTACTTTGTAACAAGAAACAATTTCTTCAAACCATTTTCTAAATGAAACTTTTCAAATGCGATCATTGCGGGCAGCCGGTATACTTTGAAAATACATTCTGTGTACAGTGTAATACATCATTAGGCTTTGATTCGCAGCTAATGGATATGGTAGCGGTAAAAAAGGCTGCAGATAATAACAATATCCTTGTTGCCAGTGCAGGAGCAGGACCAGCCTCGAGCTTCCGCTATAAATACTGCAATAATCAACAATACAATGTATGCAACTGGTTGGTACCATACGATAGCCCGGATGAATTTTGTATTGCCTGTAATCTTAACCGTACAATCCCTGATCTTTCAAAACCGGATCATCTGGAAAAGTGGGCCAGTATTGAAGTGGCCAAACACCGGCTTGTTTATTCGTTGCTGCGTTTTAAATTACCTGTCATCAGTAAAACTCAGAATGAAGACAAAGGCATTGCATTTGATTTTCTTTCTGAAGAAAATAAAGAGGGAATCAAACGTTTATTAACTGGTCATGATCACGGACTGATTACATTGAATATAGCAGAAGCAGATGATGCTATCCGTGAAATGGCCCGCAACCAGATGGATGAAGTGTACCGAACGGTATTGGGGCATTTTCGCCACGAAATCGGGCATTATTACTGGGAACAGTTGATTAAAGAAACTGACAGGTTACAACTTTTCCGAAATCTATTTGGTGATGAAACTGCAGACTACGCTGAAGCTTTGCAACAGCATTACAATCAACCTGCTTCCGAAACATGGAACGAAAAATTTATCAGCGCTTACGCCAGTGCCCATCCCTGGGAAGACTGGGCAGAAACATGGGCGCATTATATCCCTATTATAGATACAATGGAAACGGCTTATTCTTTTGGTATGACTCTAACTCCAAGATCCGGTGATGCACAAAATGACATGAGTGCCAGTTTGAATATTGATCCTTATACAACAAAATCTATTGAAGAAATCATTGAGCGATGGATACCGCTCTCTTTTGTAATGAACAGCCTCAACCGCAGTATGGGAATGAAAGATTCTTATCCGTTTGTAATTAGCGAAGAGGTAAAAACGAAATTAAATTTTATACATGAAACCATAAGAGGCAACGGAAAATGATTGTTAACAGTGCATCACACCGTTATTTTCAATCAAGCCTTTTTACATCCACCGACACCATTAGTTCATGTGAGCTGCTGCTCATAATAACACCCTTCAGTGGAATAATATCAAAATAATCACGGCCCCAGCCGATGGTGATATATTGTTCTTTCGCTAATTGATTATTGGTAGGGTCAAAATCTACCCAACCCATGCCGGGAATGAATACTGCAAACCATGCATGCGAAGCATCCACACCTGTTAACTTTTCTTTTCCTTCAGGTGCATGTGTTTCAAGGTAACCGCTTACATATCTTGCAGGTAATCCTAATGACTGAACACAGGAAATAGCAAGGTGTGCAAAGTCCTGGCAAACGCCTTTGCGTTCTTTCATAACAACAGAAAGGGGAGTGGAGATTGTAGTAAAGCCGGGTGTAAAACGAAAGTCGGTATAAATGCGGTTGATTAAATGATACACTGATTCATACAATGGTTTGCCTACTGAGAAAGAGAGTGCAGCATAGTTTTTTATTTCAGCAGTTGCAGCTGTTATTGCAGTTGAAAGAGTGAATTGTTTTTCATCCATAAATCCACCGGTGGAAACATGCAGCAGATCTCTTACACTTTCCCAGCTTTGAGTTGAAATAGGAGCTTCTGTGTCGTTGTTAAAAATTTTTTCGATCTGTGATTTTACCGTTACAGTTAATTCTGCATGTTCCTGCTCCACAACAAAATAATACAATTTATTGCCAAAGAAATCTGTATGCTCTTCCAGTATATCCGGTAAAGGATAAATGATCATGTTAGAAGTTTTGCAGATTTGCTGATTGGTATTACGTGGAGTTAATGCAGTAATGTTATGACAAAGACTCACCTGCTCATTGTATTTGTACTTTGTTGTATGTTCTAC
>JBEBHT010000491.1:0-2732 GCA_040081135.1 Lacibacter sp.
TCCATTGACCAATATTCCTTACTGCTGCCTCCCGTAGGAGTCGGGCCCGTGTCTCAGTGCCCGTGTGGCTGATCATGCTCTCACATCAGCTACTGATCGCAGGCTTGGTGGGCCGTTACCCCGCCAACTACCTAATCAGACGCACGCCCATCTCTTACCGCCGGAGCTTTAATATTAAAGTGATGCCACTTCAATATATTATGGAGTATTAATCCACCTTTCGGTGGGCTATCTTCCAGAAAGAGGGAGGTTGCGTACGTGTTCCGCACCCGTTTGCCGGTCGCCAGCATCTGTATTGCTACAAACCTGCTGCCCCACGACTTGCATGTATTAAGCCTGCCGCTAGCGTTCATCCTGAGCCAGGATCAAACTCTCCATTGTAAATGTTGTTTGACCTGACTATTAATTCTCAAGAATTAACAGTTCAAAAATCGAATTATATTACGCTTAAAATTTACCCGTTCTAATTAATTAAAACGTTGCTGTTGCTTCCAATCTTTCAAAGAACTTTTTTACTTTTTGTGTACCCATTTTTTGAATGGGAGTGCAAAGGTAAGAGGTTTTTTTATTCCACCAACTTTTTCTTTATTTATTTTCAACTTTTTTTTATTGAGAATCAATTAAGAAGAAGCTTTTTTGAAGGAATATTTTTATCAACCTTTTGAAGAACTTTCGCCTGTTTTTCAAAGCGGGTTGCAAAGATAAGGGCAGTGTAAAGTACTAACCAAACTTTTTCAAATCTTTTTTTACCCTCATTTACAAAACGCTTTACTGCAAAGGGTTTCAGCAGAAAAATATTTTCAGCATTTATAAAAACAATTCATTGGGATAGGCAACCTGTACTAAAAACAAAGCTTTTGCAGGTGCTGAGAAATCTGCAGTGGATTGATTCTGCTGACTAATTAACTCTTGAAAATCGCTGAATGACATGTTTCCACGGGCGACACGAATCATTGTTCCCACCAAACCACGAACCATTCCACGCAAAAAACGATTAGCTTTTACCTGGTATACCAAACAGCCATTCTCCTCAACCCACCTGCTTTCGATAATACTGCATTGAAATGTTTTAACCTGTGTATTTCTCTTTGAAAAGGCAGTAAAATCGGTATAATGCTTTATATGTGCTGCACATTCATTCAGCAGCTCTTTTTCAAGTGAAAAAGGAATATGCCAGGCCCTGTCATCTAAAAAAGGGTTTTTAGAATTGAAGATATAATACTTGTATTCTCTTGAAATTGCATGAAAGCGACAATGTGCATCTGCCTTTACTTTTTTGATTGATTTAATGACTATGGACTTTGGTAAGATAGCGTTCAGGTTATATAAAGCCATTTCAGGGAAATCATCATCCCAGTCAAAATGAAAATAATTCTGTAAAGCATGTACACCTGCATCAGTGCGTGATGAGCCTGTTAAAGAAACGGTGTTACGAAAGAAAACTTCAAATGCTTTTTCTATCTCTGACTGTATGGTAATTGCATTCTTTTGTACCTGAAAGCCACTGAATCCTTCTCCCTTATAAAAAACCTCAAGAAAATACCTTGGCATAGCTTATTGATTAGGGAGCAGTGCAGAGAAGCGTTTTTTATAATACTCATCCTGAATTGTTTCACCCAGATTCTTGAAGTTGGAGAAATCGGTAATGTAAAGCATTGCTGCGTCATAAAACCTGTAACGGCCCTCATCATTCAGAAATAAAACAGCCAGGTTTTTGATTTGAGCAGTTGAAAAACATTTTGTACGGAACGCTTTCTTTGCCACATTAATCATTGATTCATCTTTTGATTCGCTGGCCATTTTCTTTCTCAGCTTCATGAAATCATCTTCAGATGCAATTGAAGTACAGTTACTGTTAGGAAGTGCTTTCGGTTCTGTTTTCTGTTCTGCAATTACCAGTGGCCTTATTTCTTCTTTTTTCACGACAGGTTCAGCCGGAGCTTCTTTCTTTTCTTCTTTTTTTATCACTGGCTCGGAGGGAGTCTCAATCTTTTGCTCCTTTATTACCTGTATTGTGTCAGTTTTCACTTCAGTATTTACTGCCGGTTGCTGAACAGGTTCAATACCAACTGGGTCTTTTGCAATAAACAACCTTACTGTATCTTTTACACCGTCTGTATTAACAACTTCATATACAAAATCACTTCCTTCACGGCTGTCGAATTTTCTCACCTGCAGAACAGAAGACTTTGCCGGGGCAACCCATGCAGGTTCTGTAACAGGTGCTTCAACTACCTGAACAGGCTGTTGAACAACCTGCGTTTTTATTGTATCTTTTACCTGGGGAACTATTGCAACTGTTTCGGTTACTACTGCAGGTTTCGGAGTGTCAACAATTACTTTTTCTTCTTTCCGTACAGTAACGTTTTTTACAGTTGTATCCTGTGTTACTTTTGAAAGCATATTGGCAAAAGGATCATCTGTAACCGGCTGGCTTGTTGTAACCGCAGGATTGTTTGTCTTAATTTCTGAAGTTACACCGGCATATACAATTGCAGAGCTTTGCAGATCATATAAGCCCCACCCTTTGTCTGCAAAATTCTTTATCAGGTAGCCCTTGTCAGCATTCTCAAGCAGACACTGAAACTTCTGTTCGGGCTGATTAGATTTTGGAAAACCGACAGAAAAATCAACGGTTCCTTCCTTTAATTTTGACAGAATAAGATATCCTGAGGCTGAGGAACTGTATATCCTGTTATTATACTTAATATAAAATGGTTGCTGGTTATCTG
>JBEBHT010000492.1:0-2729 GCA_040081135.1 Lacibacter sp.
GTGTGCACTCAATTCAATTTCAATGGAAGGATTTTCTTTCAGCAGTGTAACCACTCTGCCTAATTCAATAAATGATTCCGGACGAAGATCCCACTTATCAAAATCAAAGAACACATTGTTTAACCGAACCACCTGGCCAATTTCTATCGGCATGAGATAAAGATCTTTGTGAATGGTTCTGTTACCGGACCTGATCAGCGAATCAAGATTCAGGTTTTCTGATTGTGCAAAGAAATGATCGGCAGTTGCACGAATGAGATAATTTTTATCATACGGCAACACAATCTGGAATGCACCATCGCCGGGACTTGATAGTCCCTGCCCCGCAATTACTCCGTCAGGTAATGTTTCGTAAATAAGATTTGCACTGAGCGGCTGTTTTGTTTTTGCATTGTACACATTTCCACTTACGATTAAAACAGGATCAGGTTTTTCAATTTCTAATAATTTCACACGAACAATATCGCTTTGCCCTAATGAATTGAAACTGCTGGTGAGGTAGGCATATTCACCACCTGCATCCAATGTAAAGAAAGCATCAAAATCTGCTGAGTTGATAGGTTCACCCAGGTTTACAGGGTCACTCCATTTCAACCATGTTTTATCCAAACGTTTTGTCATCCAGATATCCTGGTCGCCCAAACCACCCGGCCTGTTACTGCTGAAATAAAGTGTTACACCATCAGAAGCTAAGTAAGGAGTGATTTGATTGTAACCTGGTAGGTTAATTTTCTTTCCAACGCTTTTTGGCTCTGTCCATGTGCCATCAGCTTCAGGAAAACAGACGTAAATTTTATTGATATAACTTTTTGATTCTTCACTCATGTACAGTAACAATGCCTGTCCATCACTCGACATTGCAGCGCCCGATTGAAAGCCACGATCATACTTTAAATAATTTTTGATCTTCAGCATCTGCGGTTTACTCCATCTGCCATCAGGTTTCATAATACTCATGCTTACACCATTGCCATAGTAATCACCATCTACAAATGCATTGCGTAAGAGTATCCTGTTTTTATCAGGAGAGATCCAGTACACTGCATTGTAGTTTGCAGTGTTGAAAGGTGCGCCGAGGTGAACTGCATCTGTCCATTTACCTGTTAAAGTATCTCTCACAGAATACCAGATATCCTGCGAATTATTTACTTCATAAGCATGCGAATTATCAGGATGACCCTGACAGATAAAAAATAACAGGTTACCATCAGCAGAAATTGTTGGACGTAATTCTGCTAATTCAGAATTAACCCGAAAGCCGAGGTTTTCAATTTTAACGATGGTGTTAGTGGTGATTACTTTTTCTTTTTGTTCAACCAATTTGCCAATAGTATCAACCATGGGTTGTGCAGTTGTAAAAGAAAAGGGCAGAAAGAGGAGTATATGAGAAATGACTCGTTTCACGGGTTTTGGATTTGCTGCTAAATTAGAACAAAAAAGGCGGGTGGGGAAGAGGGAAAATACGTTTCCGGCCGATGTGAATTTTCTGGTTAAGGAACAAAGAACAGATTAACGGGTACGCATTTCTTAATCGTGCATATTCCTAAACTTCATCCTGTTATCAGGAGTATAAGTAATATCGATGATTTTTATAACGGTTGTACTCCCTGATACGACAGAAAGCCTGATTTCTGATTGGGAGGGCAGCGTTTTAATGCAGTCAAAACAAAGCACAGTGGCAGTAATTATACATTGCCCGGAAATAGTGGAGGTCAGTTTGTCGATATTTTGCGAAGTATATGCAGCCGATGGGAGGTTATTGATAAAATTGCTGATGCCTTTTTTAGTCTGTTCAACATCATTGGCAGTAATGGCTGCAGATAACTGCATGCAATCTGTTTCGGTACTTTGTTTTTTGCAGCCAAGAAACAGTATGGAAAGAGAAAGCAGAGTGAAAAAAAATCGCATACAATTGTATTTTGTAAAAAGTAGACAACGGAATGGCAGCTATTGTTGCATAGTTATTCTTTTTTTACCGGAGTCGTATGCATTCTGTGTCTGATAGGGAAGTGAATAAAACAGCTTTGCAACTGTTTGTTTGCAACTGTGAAGTCTGAAGATTTCGCAGTGCTGGTTCTGTTGATTAACGAATACGTTGAGATATTTAACTTCGTTTGATAAGTGTTGAATGCAGGTGTTTTACCTTCCACTGTTTTTTCTCTTTAACTAAAACGACTGTTTCCAGCCATTGTACAGTTGCCTGTTTGCCATCTTTTAGTATTACTGACTGAAGGCGATAAGTAACCCAAGCCATTGTTTTATCTGCTGTGGTATTGATGAACTCAAAACTATTGGTACGTTTAAAATCTGTTGACTTGTTTTGGGTAATAGCTTTCAGGATAAGTGTATCGATGTTCCATACCTGACCATATTCGTATAATGTAATATCTGATGTGCTGTAAATTTTCAGGCTAACTGAATCACGGTTAGATAATGCATCAAACATTTTAATAATGGTTTGCTGTGCAGCCTGTTGACTATTGGCAGTTGATTGTTGAGCCTGCAACAATACAAGGCAGAAAATTGCAGTGAGAAGAAGCGCTATTTTTTTCATTTGTTTATTGCAATAGATAATGCTATTTACTTCTTAGTCTTTTGGATTTTTTTTCTTCACCTGTATCATGATTAAATACGCAAGTGAAAACAGTAAAATAAAAATGACAATCCCTGTGAGCTCCTGCCTGGTTAAGTTTGACAGTAACCATATAATGCCTGTCTCTTATACACAT
>JBEBHT010000493.1:0-2721 GCA_040081135.1 Lacibacter sp.
GTTGCATCAACCATGCGGATTGCATCCATGGTTGGTATCAGCATTTTTGCAACAGGAGGAACCGGCGGCGTACATCGTGGCGCAGAAAACAGCATGGATATTTCAGCCGATTTAACGGAAATGACACAGACCAATGTGGCTGTTGTTTCTGCCGGAGTAAAATCTATTTTAGATATTGCTCTAACGCTTGAGTACATGGAAACAAAAGGAATTCCTGTCATTACATTTGGACAGGATGATTTCCCCAGTTTCTATTCACGTAACAGCGGCTTGCGCTCACCTCTTCGTTTAGATACAGCAAAAGAAATTGCAGAACCGCTGAAAATAAAATGGCTGGCAGGTTTAAATGGATCTGTGTTGATTGCAAATCCTATCCCCGCTTCAGATGAAGTACCTGCCAACATTATGGAAATACATATTCAGGAAGCATTGGCCGCTGCAGAACAACTAAAGATCACCGGCAAAGAAGTAACTCCGTTTTTATTAAAATACATCGCTGATCATACACATGGCGAAAGTCTCGAAGCAAATATTGCACTGGTGATTAATAATGCAAGGCTGGCGGCAAAGATTGCGGTTGAGATGAAATAGAAACCCTCAGTTGTTTTACTTCTACCCTGCCTTTGTTCTGTTTTAAAAAAGACCTTCCGGAACCAGGGCAAGTTCTTCTTCTTTCGCAATCAGTTTTTCCAGTAACACAAGCTGGTTACCTGCCCGGGTAAAATTATGGGCCGGGTATTTTGCATCGTAATACACATCATCATTCAGATAATCTGTAAGAAAACGCATAGCCTGCATATAGATCATGAATTTGCCGGCATAAAAAAATGAATGTTTCTCTGTTTCTGTCAGTTCACCGTTCATTTCATTAAAGTAGCCCCGCACAATCGCTTTATAAAAATCAACACGCACTTCAATTTTGCTGAAGTCCTGTTCCTCTTCACTTACAGGTGACAAATAGGTACGCATCATATCGCCCACATCACTGATAAAATAACCCGGCATCAACGTATCAAGATCAATTACACATAAGCCTTTCTCCTGTGCATCAAATAAAACATTACTGATCTTTGTATCATGATGTGTAACCCTCAATTTAAAGGAAGCATCTGTTTGTATGCGGTTATACTCTTCAACAATATCTGCATGTGCAACCAGCTTATCAATCAGTTCTGTTGATTCCTGAATCCTTTGTTGATTTCCGTTTTCCAATGCAGTTAAGAATTGACGGTACCGCAGGGTAAGATCATGAAAAGCCGGGATGGTAATTTTCAGCTGATGAATATCAAGCTTGCAGAGAAGTTTTGTAAACTGTCCAAACTGTGCGGCGGCCTCAAACGCCTGCCCGGGTGTTTGCACCACATCTTTTGAAAAAGATCCTTTTACAAAAGGGAACAACCGGAAGAACCCCTCTTTCCTGCTGTAATACATGGTGCTTCCACCTGCTGTTGCAACAGGAGCAATAAAACTGTAGTTGGGATGATTCGCTTTCAGGTATTCTGCAACCAGGTTAATATTAAATGCAATTGCTTCAGGATCGTTAAACACAATTTGATTAATGCGTTGCAATATATATTCTCTGCCATTGGCAGTAACTTTCCATGTATGATTAATCAGTCCACTGCCAAATGTTTCTACCTTCTGAAATTCATCTGTTAATCCAAAGGCCTGCAACACAGATTCTAACATTTTCTGCTGTTTAATGTAAAAGTGGTTTATTAAATCCAAAAGATCAGCTTGCCTGATTTTCTGTTATTGACCGCACAAAATTTAATATGCATCCGTTAATGCAAACACAGGTTTACGGTACATCCATTGACCTGCTGTGAAATCAGGAAACTCAACAGTTTCATTTCCTTTTTCTATTGAGAGTTCACTGAGGGGTGTAATGGCACTCCATGCAGCCGCATCATATACATCCATCGGTGTTGCAATTTTCCGCTTAATGCTTTCCACAAATGAATGGATCACAAAAAAGTCCATACCACCATGTCCTGCGCCTGCAGTCTCTTTGCTCCACCGTGCCCATAATGGGTGGTCGTATTTATCTAGCCAGGCTTTTGCTTCATCCCATTGGTGGGGTTTCGATTTCCCTTCAATATGAATGCTTTTATTTACATCCATCCACAACCCTTCAGTACCCTGTACACGGAAACCTAAAGAATAGGGTCTGGGCAAGTTGGTGTCATGTTGCAGTAATATTGTTTCACCATTTGCACAACCAATGGAAGTTGTTACAACATCGCCCAATTTGAAATTGATTTTTGCATTGGGATGATCTGTACCGCAGGTTTTCACAATATGATTATGCAACCCTCTTGCTTTTGAAGAGAAAGAAGAAAGGTTGACAAAACGGTTTCCCCTGTTGATGTTGATGTAATGAGCAATTGGCCCAATACCATGTGTAGGATACAAATCGCCGTTACGGTAAATAGAATGATGGGTTCTCCATCTCGCTTCCGACCAGGCTTTTTCGCCAATTTCACATCCATGACCATACGCATTTACTCCGTCATTAAATTTTACTTCCCGCAGATCGTGCTGGTAACCTCCCTGCAAATGAATCAGTTCTCCGAACAAACCCTGCCTGGCCATATTCAATACAGCCATCACATCACGGCGGTAACAAACATTCTCCAGCATCATTACATGAGCTTTATTTTTTTCAGCTGCTTTCACCACATCCCAATGATCTTCCAAAGTAATGCCCAGCATTACTTC
>JBEBHT010000095.1:0-11836 GCA_040081135.1 Lacibacter sp.
AGCTTCTTTTATGCAAACGATCTTAGGTGCAAATGGTACAATCGGTTCACTGCTGGCAAAAGAATTAAAAGCATATACCAATGAAATCAGATTGGTTAGCCGTAAACCAAAGAAAGTAAATGAAACAGATGAACTATTTCCCGCCGATCTCTCTGATCCTGCTCAGGTAGCAAAAGCCATTGCCGGTTCAGAGATTGTGTACCTGCTGGTTGGTTTTGATTACAAGCTGAAAGTGTGGCAGGAAAACTGGCCCAAGCTGATGAAAGCAACGATAGATGCCTGCATGAAACACAATGCAAAACTGGTGTTCTTTGATAATGTTTATCTGTACGATATCAATGCAATTCACCACATGAAGGAAGATTCACCCGTGAATCCTCCAAGCAAAAAAGGATTGGTGCGGAAAGAAGTTGCAGACATGATCTGGAAGGCTGTTGAATCAGGCAAACTCAATGCACTGATTGCACGTTCTGCTGATTTCTACGGACCAAATAATGAAAAAAGTTTTTTGATCGAAGTGGTATACAAGAATTTAAAAAAAGGAAAGAACCCCAATTGGTTTATAGATGCAGATAAAAAACATTCATTCACCTATACACCTGATGCAGCAAAAGCAACAGCAATTTTAGGAAATACTCCGGATGCGTATAACCAAACCTGGCATTTACCAACAGATAAGAATGCAATAACAGGAAGAGAAATAGCTGCATTGTTTTCAAAAGAGATGAAGATTGAAAAAAAAGTATCCATCCTGCCGATGTGGCTGTTGAAGATACTGGGTCTGTTTATTCCCCTGATGAGAGAAATGCCGGAGATGATGTATCAATACGACAGGGATTACTATTTCGATTCACAGAAATTCGAAACCCGTTTTGGAATGAAGCCCACTTCTTATGCGGAAGGCGTAAAACAAACAGTTGCCCAAACCACAATCTAAAAACAAACTGTGCAATTGCAAACATCACTCAATATTATTCAGCAACTGGCAACAGAAAAAGAAGAAGAGAACAGTCAGTTTGTTTCTTTCCTGAAACAGCAGGATATGAATACAACAGATGAACAGGTTCATGCACTCAACAAACTCATTGAACCGCAGATTGACTGCACTGCCTGCGGCAACTGCTGCAAAAGTTTAATGATCAATGTAACAGAAGAAGAAGCAGATCGTGTTGCTGCAAGATTGCAACTCGACAGAAAAATTTTTGATAAACAGTACCTTGAAAAAGGCGGCTATGGCTTAATGGTCATCAACACAATTCCCTGTCATTTTTTAGCAGATAATAAATGTACGGTATATGAAGACCGGTTTGCCGGTTGCCGTGAATTCCCCGCCCTGCACCTACCCTATTTTACCAAACGATTATTTACGGTGATGATGCATTACAACCGCTGCCCGATTATTTTTAATGTGGTGGAGGAACTGAAAACAGAAACTGGGTTTCATTAAAAAAACAACTGCTTTGCTTTTAAGGAAATAAAAATTATTGTACTTTTTATTTCCATAAATCATCAGCATGAAACTAAAACTGCTCCTTCTTACAATTTCGGCATTCATTTCTGCACAGCTTGCAGTACAACTAACTGACAGTTATCAGAATAAACAACTGATCAAATCAATCAGCAGTTACAAACAAAAAACAGTTCTCCGCTGCGGACCCGATTGGGAAGCGCTGAAAGCTATTTTAGAAGAAACTGACATTCCACCAGTACCCGGTGCAGGCAACTACAAATGGAAAATCAGCACAAAAAACGACAGTGCTCAATTCTACTTTAACCAGGGTATGAATATGTATTATGGCTTTCATATTATTGAAGCGATGGCTTCATTCAGGAAAGCTGAGAAATTTGATCCGGATTGCGCCATGCTGCATTGGGCAAAGGCACTGGCATATGGTCCGAATATAAATGATCTTGGTTATGCTGCATCTCCGGATGCATTACTTGCAGTGAATAAAGCTGCTGAGTTAAATGCATCATGCACAGCAGTAGAAAAAGCATTGATCGAAGCACAACAGATTCGGTATTCATCCGATTCAACTCAAGCAAGAGAGCACCTGAATCAATTATATGCAGACAGGATGAAAGCAATCTATGAACAGTTTCCTGCACATGCCGACGCTGCGGCCTTATATGCAGATGCTTTGATGCTGCAGCATCCATGGGATCTTTGGTTCACTAACGGCAATCCCAAACCGTGGACGCCGAAAATCAGATCAGTTCTGGAGAAATTATTGAAGAATACGCCCAGTCATCCTGGAGCCAATCATTATTACATTCATGTAATGGAGCCATCTCCGTTTGCAAGTCTTGCAATTCCAAGTGCTGACAGGTTAGGCAGTTTAACACCTGCCCTTTCCCATATGGTACATATGCCCTCACATATTTATCTGCGTACAGGTAACTATAACAAAGGCGGTCTAGTAAATGAAAAAGCTGTTGACAGTTATCAGAAAATGATTCCCCTTTACAGTGCAGTTACAGGAAATGATTTTTTATATATCATTCATAACCTGCATATGCAAACCAATCATGCAATGCTTGCCGGGAAAATGAAGTATGCCGTCAAATCAGGTGAGGCAACAGCAAACAGTATCCCGAAAGATTATTTAACAATGGAAGACGCATTGGGCAGTTATATTCAGTACATCTATATGACCACAGTATTTGTTGATATCCGGTTTGGAAGATGGGATGCTTTACTTGCACAAAAAAAGCCTGATGAGAAACAGGTATACGCAACTATTCTTTATCATTTTGGAAAAGGGATGGCACAGGCAAATAAAAAGAACCTGACAGCAGCAAGAGATGAGTTGGATCAGATTAAGCAATTGCTTAAAGACAGCAGCCTATACCTTCCATTCTTACCTTTTTCCCCATCTATTGAAGGAGCTGAAATTGCAGCAAGGCTGCTGGAAGGAACCATAGCATTAAAAGAAAAAAACTATGCAACAGCAATTGTACATTTTTCCAAAGCATCTGCATCCGAAGAACAAATGGTGTATAATGAACCAAGAGACTGGATATTGAACCCCAGGCATTATTTGGGAAACGCTTACCTGGAAAATAAACAGTGGAAGGAAGCTGAAATAACTTTCAGGAATGATCTTACAAACAATAACAATAATATCTGGGCATTAACAGGGTTGCACACTTCACTGCTGAAACAGCAGAAACAAACTGAAGCAGAGAAACTATTAATAAAAATAAAACAGGCAACTGCTGAAACAGATGTAAAGATCAGCGCAGCTGTTTTTTAAATTGCCGTATGCGCTTTAATAAAATCACTTACGAGGTAACTGATGAGTTTGCCAGTAGTATCATTTTTACGTCCGTCACTTAAGAAACTGGCGCCTTCGCAAATATGGAGATAGGCAACCTTGCAATCAGTGGCAGCAAAGCTGATGTATTTCCGTGCATGTAATGCCGTAATGCCGCTTGGTGTAATAGCGCTGCTTAACGTATGTTCAATACAATCAAGATCTACTTCAACACCTGTATGCATATCTTCTGTAAAACCGGTTGCATGTGCTACCGATTGAATGAAGTTTCTTTTTTCGTGAATGAAAATATCTTCATACGTTATTAAATCAATAAAGGGATTATTCACAATATCGATCCACACATTCTGCGGAATATAATTTTCGTGTACGCCTACCACACAATACTTCTGCAGGTAACCATCATCTTCGGCATAGCGGAATGCATTACCGCTATGTCTGCCTTCAGCTGGACGGTAATCAGTATGTGCATCGAGATTAATACAATTGATTTGTGCAAGAGGCAAAATTCCGGCTTTGTGTAAACCCTTGGCTGCACCTTTAATCAAAGGATAAGCATTGTTATGTCCGCCACCAATTGCGATTGGAATTTTATTTCTTGCAGTAATAATTTTTGTCAGTTGTTCAACATCTTCATCCACCAATGTAACAGCATGACGGTAGGCTTCAATTTTCTCATCGTATCCATGAGCATTTCCTTCAATCAAGGTTTCTACATCAGAAAAATCAAAATGACCCAGCAGCATAATTTCATCACCCTGCAAAAAATCACTGCTCTGAATATTTAAGAAGGCATTTAAGAAAGGAAACCAGGCAGTATTCGTTCCTCCTACTCCACCATTTGCTTTTACGCCAATATCCTCAGGAATACCGAACAATACATATTTAGCATTTGATTTTTCCAACACCTGTTCAAACTGTTCACGGGTATTAACAAGCTGAACCCTTTCACCCAACTTGGTTTCAAAACGGCGGATCTTGGTAAGCGTAAGTACATCTTCTTTATTATAAAAACGGAAGCGTTGCATAGTATCAAATTTGTGTCTGAATGAAGTTAGTTGTTTTAAGTTAACAGTGCATCAGCTGAAAAACTCTCCGGCTATCATTACTTTATCGATGAGGTTCGATCCAAACGAATAGGGCAGGTATGCAAGTGAAGGAACAGGTTTTGTAAAGATGAGATTTGCCCTTTTCCCGACTGTTATACTTCCCAGCTCATGCTCCAGTTCCATAGCACAGGCTCCATTGATGGTTGCAGCATTGATGGCTTCCTCCGGCAACATTTTCATACCAATACAACTCATGGCAACCACAAGGTTCATATTACTGCTGGGTGATGAACCGGGATTAAAATCACTTGCAAGGGCAATGGCTGCACCTGCATCAATCAGTTGACGGGCCGGTTGAAAAGGCATTCGTAAAAAGAAAGCTGCAGTGGGCAGTAATGCTCCAATGGTTGATGAAGCTGCTAAATCTTTGATGTCCTTTTCTGTCATCGTTTCAAGATGATCAACAGACAAAGCATTCAGCTCAATTGCTTTTTGCAAACCGCCGATACTGTTGAGCTGGTTCACATGCAGCTTGGGTGTTAACCAGTATTTTGATGCAGCTTTGCAGATCGTTTCCATCTCATCAACAGAAAAGAAACCTTCTTCACAAAACACATCTACATAATCAGCCAGTTCTTCTTCTGCTATAACGGGAAGCATTTCATTTATGATGAGATCAATATAACCTTTGTGGTTTTCTTTATACTCCGGCGGGTATGTATGCGCAGCAAGAAAAGTTGCTTTTACAGGAATGGGCGATGTTTCTTTCAGTTTTTTAATTACCCGTAACATTTTTAATTCAGCTTCAACAGAAAGACCATAACCGCTTTTTATTTCAACAGCTCCTGTACCTGTTTGTATCATCTCCTGCAAACGGTTCCACGCAAGGCGTAATAATTCAAGTTCGCTTTTCTCAGCTAACTTTTTTGCAGAGTTCAGAATACCGCCACCCTTTGCGGCAATTTCTGCGTAGCTGAGTCCTTTTAGTTTATCAACAAATTCATCTTCACGGCTGGCAGCAAATACAAGATGAGTATGACTGTCGCACCAGGCAGGTAAAACAAATTGGCCTGTTGCATCAAATTTATTATGAATAGTATCCTCCCTGTTACCTATTGCTTCCATTGTTCCATACTCAGCAATCAATCCATCTTTAACTACTAAGAAAGCATTTTCAATACAAGGCAGGTTTGCCAATTCCTTTCCACGGAGCAATTGCGATTTTTCTCTTACGCCAACGAGTAGTTGAATATTTGTAACAAGGATCGTCATATCATAAATGTAACAGAAATCTTTAAGCAAAAAAAAGCCGGCAGTTTCCTGCCAGCTTTCTATTTCCGAAGCAACAGCCTCAATCACGCTTCGTTACCGTAGCTTTCACAGGCTGTACAACTCCGTCAACAACATGAATAATACCATTGCTTGCAGCAATATCTGCGTTTGAAACAAATGCACTGCCGCCATTTTCATCAGTTATTTTTACTTTGCCATCTTCCACAGTTGCAGTTAATTTACCCCCGCTGAGCACAGGCAATTGAATGCTTCCGTTATTCTGCTTAATTGCATTCATTAATGTTGTTGAATTCCAGTTTCCTCCAACAATATGCCCCTTGAGTGTTCTTGCCAGTTCTGCTTTATTCTTCAATAATTTGGTAAGGTCACCGGCCGACATTTTTTCAAAAGCTGCATTTGAAGGCGCAAAAACAGTAATGGTTGATGCCATTTTAAATGTATTAACCATGTCAGCTGACTTAATTGCGTCTACCAGTTTGCTGCAATCCTGGTTGGCAGTGGCCACATCCATAATATCGCCCTGTGCACGTACCGTTGCAATAGAAAATACCATAAATAAAGCGGTTGCTGAAACTGAGAAAAAAATCTTTTTCATTTGTAAGTTGTTTAATGATAAAATAAATAATGATCTGTTTCTCATAAAACAGAAGTGCCGGGTTTGTAACAGCGCTGTTATAATAAACCCACAGTAGATTTAGTTCATACGCTTATGAATTAATATTATTAAATATCAATCAACAGGCAGTACAGAAATGAATTGGGAAAACGCTTTTACAATGTGAGATATATGGTTGAAGACAATAACCATGCCAGCGGAATTTATATTAATTTAGATGATGAAAATATTACATTCAGAAAAACGATGATTTCTTTCTCAGTTAAAATTCTCCGGTATGAAAAGCAGGGCGAAAAAACCGGCTGGACTTATATTGAAATTCCAGATGGAATTCCGCAGCAACTAAAGCCGGGTAATAAAAAAGAATTTAAAGTAAAAGGGAAACTTGATCAATACAGGTTTCAGCGAATGCCGTTATATCCTGTGGGCGGAGGAAAGTTTATTATGTCGCTGAATGCAGACGTAAGAAAAGCAATCGG
This sequence comes from Lacibacter sp., assembly GCA_040081135.1. Classification (GTDB taxonomy): domain Bacteria; phylum Bacteroidota; class Bacteroidia; order Chitinophagales; family Chitinophagaceae; genus Lacibacter. The sequence goes on from JBEBHT010000095.1 coordinate 6,716, forward strand.
GAAAAGGCATGGTGCAACAATTAATGTGCAGATATCAGCTGACGAAAGTGAATTTATTTTTAATGCTGATTTTATTGAATGCCTGAATGATGAGCCAAAAGCCTTGGATCATTTCAAAAGTCTGCCCGGCTCCCATCAACGTTATTTCAGCAAATGGATCGATAGTGCAAAAACAGAAATAACAAGGGCAAAACGGATTGCAATGGCTGTAAATGCGCTTTCGAAAAAATGGGGCTATCCTGAAATGATCAGGGCCGGAAAGGATCGAAAAGACTTATTGGGCTGATCTTTTATCAACAAAAACAATTACTCATGTGTATAATCTGTCGAAAAAAAATACTTTTTGGCCGGGTTACTTTTTTTTGAAATATGTATAAACAGCGGAAAGAACTGCTTATAGGCCGGGCTTTTTGTTTACACTGCTGAACAGTATTGCCGGGCTACAAACTAAACTTACATTAGAATTATGGTACAAAAAACTTATTTCAAGACAAAAGATTATTGCAAAGTGAAATTTGCATTTAAGCCTGAAAATGCCGAAACAGTTGAAATCCTTGGCTTGAACAGTGACTGGAAGAACTCCATTGTAATGAGTAAAAAGAAAGACGGAACCTTCAGCGTTGAAGTTAACCTGCCTAAAGAAACAAAACACGAATTCAAATACTTAGTGAATGCAACTGAATGGCTGAATGAGCCTGAAGCTGACGAATTACTGCCAAACGAATTTGGCGGAAGCAACAGTGTGATCGTGTTGTAATTTTTACTAACCTTTTATCAATATAAAAGCCGGTAGTTTTTACATCATATTCAAATATGATGTAAAAACTACCGGTTATTTCTATGTTCCTGAATGAGTTTTGTTCCAGGAATTAAAACCACATCAGGTCTTGGCTTTTCTTCTTCTCAGGATGATTTCTTTTATCAGCTTCTCCATTTCAACTGCATGAAAAACAATTGCTGACGCACCAAAACAAATGGCCAGTTCATTTACTGTAAGTGGATTGGTTTTAAAAATTTCATTTGCAAAAGGCAGATAAATAACTCCCATCTGCAACAAAATTGTCAGCAACACGGCACCAACCAGCGGCATATTACTGAAAATGCCCTGTTTAAATAAAAATTCCCTTTCACTTCTGATGGCCATAACATGTCCTAATTGTGTTAAGGCCAAAACTGTAAACACCATTGTTTGCCAATGCTCAACTTCATTATTAATGGCCCATGCCTGAACACCTAGTGTAACACCAGCCATTAATAAACCAACCCATGCAATATGATAACCAATGCCACCGGCAAATAAGTTCTCCGTTGTTCTACGGGGTGGGCGATTCATAATATCTTTTTCTTCTTTCTCGCTTGCCAGTGCAAGACCGGGCAACCCATCAGTAACAAGATTGATCCACAAAATATGAATAGGCAACAACGGAATAGGCAATCCTATCAACGGAGCAAGAAACAAAGTCCATATTTCTGCACCATTACAGGTCATGATGTATTTTACAAACTTGCGGATATTATCATAAATGCGTCTTCCTTCTTTTACAGCTTTTACAATGGTGGCAAAATTATCATCGAGCAGTATCATATGTGCTGCTTCCTTGCTTACATCTGTACCATTAATACCCATGGCCACTCCAATGTTGGATGCTTTCAACGATGGTGCATCATTCACACCATCACCGGTCATGGATACAAAATTTCCTTTACGCTGCAATGCTTTTACAATATTCAGTTTCTGTTCAGGCGAAACTCTTGCATACACTCTTATCTGTTCTACCTGCTCTTCAAATTCTTCAGCAGACATGGCCTGTAATTCCTTACCGGTGATTACAAGATCATTCTTTGTCAGAATTCCAATTTGTCTTGCAATAGCTGATGCAGTTGCAGGATGATCGCCGGTAATCATTACCGTATGAATCCCTGCTGTTTTACATTCCTGGATTGCCAGCTTTGCTTCTTCTCTCGGAGGATCAATCATACCTGCTAAACCGGCAAATAAAAGACCCGTTTCAACACTTTCATAATGAAAAGGCTCAGGAAGTTTATTGATTAATTTATATCCAAACGCAATTACACGAATGCCATCAGAAGCCCATTTTTCTGCTTCCTTTAAATACAAATCTGTATCGGGATTACTTTTTAAAGCAGCAGTAACAGATTCCACAGCTCCTTTAGAAATAACAAGAAACTGATCTTTAAAACGGTGAACAGTAGTCATGCATTTCCTGTCTGAATCAAAAGGCAATTCAGCAACTCTTGGAAACTGATCCTGCAACTCTTTCAGTTCATCAGTTGAATGCTGCTTAATAAAATATTCAACCAATGCCATCTCAGTAGGATCGCCAAGTAAAGATCCCTGCTCCGTTTCTTTTATATCATGGTTCAGCGCCATTGCACATTCCAGTACTGCCACCCTCTTAAAAATAAAATGTTCATTCTGATAATCATGCACCTGCACTATTTTCATTTTGTTCTGTGTAAGTGTACCCGTTTTATCAGAACAGATAAATGTTACAGAGCCAAGTGTTTCAACTGCCGGCAGTTTCCTGATCAGTGCATTTATTTTCACCAGTCTTTTTGCTCCTTTTGCCAGTGCAATTGTAATCAGTGCAGGCAATGCTTCTGGTATTGCAGCTACCGCCAATGATATTGAAATGAGCAGCATTGTTAATGGCGGTTCGCCACGTAATAATCCAATCACAAATAACAAAAGACAAATAAATAAAATGAGATAAGATAATTTTTTTCCGAAATCGGCCATGCGTTTTTGCAATGGTGTTGCTGCTTCATCTTCCTGCAGCAATTTTGCTATCAAACCAATTTCCGTTTGCATACCGGTTGCAACTGCAATACCCTTTCCTCTTCCGTATGTAACCAGTGTACTTTTAAATGCAATATTGAGCCGGTCACCAATTGACAGATCGGCCTGCTCAAGTTTCTTGTCTGTTTTTTCTGATGGGACAGATTCACCGGTTAAGGTTGACTCGTCAATACGAAGCCCGTTAACTTCTATCAATCTGATATCTGCCGGTACAACATTCCCTGCTTCGAGTAAAATAAGGTCGCCGGGAACTATTTCCGCAGATGGAATCAGGAGTGGCTTTTCATTCCTTACCACCTGTGCCTGAAAAGCTGCTATTTTCTTCAGAGCTTCAATTGCCTTTTCGGCTCTGTATTCCTGCACAAAACCTACAACTGCATTAAGGATCACTATGACGAGGATAATAATTGTATCAGTTAAATCACCGGCAATACCTGCAATAACAGCTGCAGCTATTAATACAACTATCATGAAATCTTTAAACTGATTGAGAAATAAAATCCAGGGTGGCCGTTTCTTTTTTTCCTGTAATTCGTTGGGACCAAATTCGGCCAGCTTTTGTAAAACTGATTCTGATGTTAATCCATTTGCAGAAGAACCTGTCTTCTCAATGACTTCTGTACTCTCAAGGTTGTGCCAATTCATAATGTATAAGTGTCTATTTAAAGATACTTATAATTAAGTCTTTCTTAGAAAAGAAAATACACAATGACTAAAGTATGACTGACGTTTTTTATTTCAACTTCGAAAAAATAATTGTATCATAAAATTTATTTCTGAAACAAAACTCCTCCTTCAGGTATCCTTCCTGCACAAACCCTGTTGACCTGAGTATTGCTGCTGATGCAAGATTTCCGGAAGAAATCCTGGCTTCAATACTGTGCAGCTTCATTTCTTCAAACCCAAATTCCATTACTTTTAATACTGCTTCTTTCATAATTCCCTTTCTCCAGTAACCGGGATGCAGTGTGTAACCAATTTCTGCACGGTGATGCTGTGACTGTATGCGCCAGTAACAGATATTACCGATAAGAATTGAAGGATTTTCCTGCAAAGCAATGCCCCACATAATTGCCTGGTTGGCATCAATATCAAGATTGATCGTTTTTATAAACTCTTTCACTGCCTCTTCATTTGCAGCCGGTTCCTTACCAATAAACTCAAGCACCTGTTTATCTGAACGGAGAAAAAAAAGTTCAGGCGAATCATTAACTGTCATTTTCCGTAACAGCAGCCGCTCAGTTTTTAATTCAGGAAAAGGGTGAAAATTCAAATGAAGCATAAGTAGAAATTAAGTATAACTCATTAATAAGCCATGATTACTTTTTGGGCTCAATCAAATCCCAGAGGTTTCCATATAAATCTTTAAACACAGCAACTGTTCCGTAAGGTTCAGCAATAGGCTCCCGTACAAATTCAATCCCCTTTTCCTGCATTTGCTGATGATCACGCCAAAAATCATCTGTAAAAAGAAATAAAAATACACGGCCTCCGGTTTGATTGCCGATCCTGCTTACCTGTTCATCATTAGCTGCCTTCGCCAGTAAAAGCTGCGTACCTGAGGAGCCTGGTGGAGCTATGCGAACCCAGCGTTTTGTGTCGCTTAAAACCGTGTCTTCTACCAATGTAAAATTGAGTTTGTCTCTGTAGAAATCAATTGCTTCATCGTAATCCCGAACCACTAAAGCGATATGTGCAATTTGCTGTATCATATGGATTGCTTGTTTTTCAAATGTAAATCATCAGTTGATATCATGAGTTAAAATGCTGTGAATTAGCTATATAGAAGCAGGTAAAGAAGTTACGGCAGTATAAAATTAAAATCGACCGCCTCGCAAATAAAACCTACCTTTACAGCGTCATTTGAGTTAATCTCTTGTAAGCGATCAATCATTCTTCTGTTCTCGTATTTTTCTTTTACACCAGCATTCCGCTCAAGTTTTATTAAATTATAATTTTTATCAGACATGAACATTTATGTTTCAAATTTAGGTTTCAACGTACAAGATGCGGACCTGAAAAATTTATTTGCCACTTACGGCAACGTTTCTTCAGCTAAAGTAATTTTTGACAAAATGACCAATCAGAGCCGTGGCTTTGGATTTGTTGAAATGCCAGACGATGCATCTGCACAAAAGGCTATCGATGAACTCAATGGTACTACCACTGATGGCCGTGCAATCAAAGTAGTAGAAGCAAGACCACGTGAAGAGAAACCACGCAGCAATACAAGGTGGTAATCTGATTGCAGGTACAGTCATCATTTTCCTAATCAATCAATTTCACGTATGACGAATGAC